>SXZD01000036.1 GCA_005788065.1 Burkholderiales bacterium | reverse complement strand
GGTTCAGCACGACCAGAAACAGGTTGCCTATCCACATGGATACGATCAGGCCCCAGAACAGGCCGGGTTGTTCCCCCATGACCGAGGGTCCGGGCGTGATGCCCTGGATGATCATGGCGCCTACCATCAGGGCCATCACCGGGTTGGACGGAATGCCCAGCGTCAGCAACGGAATGAAAGACGTCTGTGCGCCCGCATTGTTGGCCGACTCCGGGGCGGCAACGCCCTCAATGGCACCCTTGCCGAAGTTGGCGCTGTTTTTGCTGACTTTTTTCTCGATGGAGTAGGCTGCAAACGCGGCCAGCATGGCGCCCCCGCCAGGCAGGATGCCCAGCAGCGACCCGATGAGGGTACCGCGCGCTACCGGTGCGGCAATCTGCTTCAGATCGTCCTTGTTGAGCATCAGCCCTTCCACTTTCTTGATGGAGGAGGTGCGCTCGTGTTCATCTTCCAGGTTCTTGATGATCTCCCCAAGGCCGAACATGCCCATGGCCAGCACCACGAAACCGATGCCGTCGGCCAGGTTGGGGTTGTCGAAGGTGAAACGCTCCAGACCCGAATTCACGTCCGTGCCCACCAGCCCCAGCAGCAGGCCCAGCACAATCATGCCGATGGCCTTGAGCAGCGAACCGTGCGCCAGCACCACAGAGGCCACCAGACCGAGCACCATCAACGAAAAGTATTCGGCAGGGCCGAATTTCAACGCAATTTCAGCCAGTGGTGGGGCGAACATGGCCAGCAAGAGCGTGGCAAACGTTCCGGCGATGAATGAACCGATGGCAGCAGTGGCAAGTGCCTTGCCGGCATGCCCCTTGCGCGCCATCTGATAGCCGTCCAGTGCCGTCACCACCGAGGAGGACTCTCCGGGCAGGTTAACCAGGATGGCCGTGGTGGAGCCACCGTACTGCGCGCCGTAATAAATACCCGCCAACATGATGAGGGAGGAGACCGGTGGCAGGGTGAAGGTAGCCGGCAGCAGCATGGCGATGGTTGCCACCGGGCCCAGTCCGGGCAGCACGCCGATCAGGGTTCCCAGAAACACGCCGCCCAGACAGTAGAGCAGGTTGGTCAGTGTGAAGGCCGCTTCAAGACCAATGCTGAGGTTGTTCAATAATTCCATGGTGTTGTTCTTTCAGTTTCCGTTGGTCGCAGGCAGCATCAATTGGGCATGATCCAGGGGCCGAAAGCAGGCATGGGCAAGCCCAGTCCGAGGCTGAACACAGCCCAGCAGAACAGTGCCATGCCGGCGGCGAGCAGGGCGGCCTTGCCGGCATGAAAGTGGATGCTCGCAATCGCAGAGCCCATGATGACCACGATGGTGGCGGGTACCAATCCTGCGTCTTTGACGATCAAACCAAAAATGAGGACTGGGATGGTGATGGCCAGGGTTTTGCCCACAAAGATGCGGCTGACCTTGTCAGTTGCGCCCGCAAATGACTTGATGGAACAGACGGCCCCGATGCCGACCAGCAGCACGCTCAGTACTGTCGGGAAATAGCCTGGCCCCATGCGGGTCGCGGTGCCGAAGGGGTAGTCACGGGAAAAATAATATCCGGCCGCGCCAATGGCAATGAACAGAAGGCCAGCGAAGAAGTCTTTTTGATTTTTTGGCATGAATCAGGTTCCGTGAGGAAACAGCAGTGCAATAAAAAACACCTTAACGGGATAGGCCAGAGGGCCGTAAAAAAGAGAAGGGGGCTTGCGCCCCCGACTCCCCAAACTGATATCAGTCGGCGTAGACGCCGGCTTTTTTGATGATGGGACCCCAACGGTCGATCTCTGTGCGCAGATGGGCACGCAGGGCTGCCGGTGTGGCGCGCTCTTTGGACACAGGTTCAGTGCCCAGATCAGCCATGCGCTTGATCACATCCGGGTCCTTCAGCGCCGTCTGCAGGGCGCCGGACAGACGGTCTACAACCGCCTTGGGCGTGCCTTTCGGGGCATACATGCCATGCCACACGGCAACCTCAAAACCCTTCAGTCCCTGCGAGTCTGCAGTGGGCAGGTCAGGCAGGCTGGGCACCTTGGTCTTGGTGGTTACGGCATACGCCTTGATCTTGCTCTCTTTGATCTGGCTGGTGGTGTTGGTGGTCTGATCACACATCAGGTCAACCTGTCCGGCCAGCAGGTCGGTCATGGCAGGGCCTGTTCCCTTGTAGGGGACGGTCGTCATGTCGGCCTCCAGGGCGCTCATGAAGAGCATGCCGCACAGGTGGGACGCAGAGCCCAGACCGGCGTTGGCATAGTTCAGCTTGGCCGCGTTGGCTTTGATGTAGGTGATCAGTTCCTTGAAGTCTTTGGCAGGAAAGTCCTTGCGCGCCACGATGGTCATGGGCACATCCGTTACCAGACCGATGGTTTCAAAATCGTCAGTCGCGCTGTAGGACATTTTCTTGTACAGGGCCGGTGCTGTGGAGTGACCGATGTGATGCAGGAAAATGGTGTAGCCGTCCGGTGCGGAGCGGGCTACTTTTCCGGCTCCTACCGTGCCGCCGGCACCGCCGACGTTTTCAACGATGATCTGCTGCTTCAGTTCCTTTGACATGGCCTGTCCCACCAGTCGGCCCACAGTATCAGTCGGGCCGCCGGCTGCGAACGGAATGACCATGGTGATGGTTTTGCTGGGATAGTCGTCAGCATGTGCGGCGCCGGCTGCTGCCAGGCTCATCATGAGGGTAAGGACGGTCTTTGAAAACTTCATGTAGGTTGCCTCCTGAGAATATGCGTCACTGCCTGTGCCGGCAGCCAGAACGCATCATAAAGTGTTCCGCTGCAGAAGCAAATCAAGGATTTGCCCCATGTCGGGTGAGTCGTCAGGTGGCATAAAGCGGGGTATCCGGGTAAACCCGCGGACATGATTGACGCGCGGGTCCCGTATGGTCGGCTTGACGCACAAAATTGCCGGGTGCCATGATGCCCGCATTCCAACAGGGGAACTTGCGATGCGCTTTTCGATTGTGTTCATGGGTGGTACCGGTGACTTGGCATGGCGCAAGCTCATGCCGGCCATGTTCGAGGCATTCCGCCATGGTGCTTTCCCCCAGATGGGCCGCGTGTTGGCATCGGCACGGGAAGTGATGGATACGCCTGCTTACCACGAGTGGCTGTGGAAAAAATTTGAGACGCTGAGTTGGTCAGAACCGCTATCGCGATCGGAGTTCGAGGGTTTCTGTGCGCATGTGGAATACAGGCCGATGGACCTGAGCAGCCCCAAAACCTATGAGGACCTTCGGCAGTGGGTGGATGCCAAGCAGTGCGAGTCGGTGGTGTTCTATCTGGCCACCGCGCCCACCCTGTTTACCCGCATCTGCGAAGGTCTCGCCAAGGCGGGGCTGAACCGGGCGCATATGCGGGTGGTGCTGGAAAAGCCGTTGGGCAAAGATCTGCAGACCGCGCGCGAAATCAACTCAGCCGTCAGCCAGCATTTCTCAGAACGGCAGATCTTCCGGATCGACCATTATCTGGGCAAGCAGTCGGTGCAGAACCTCATGGCACTGCGATTTGGTAACAGTATCTTCGAACCCGTGTGGCGGCGCGAATCCATCTCTCATGTGCAGATCACATTGGCTGAAGAACTGGGTGTGGAGGCCCGCGGTGCCTACTATGAACAGGCTGGTGCCTTGCGTGACTTGGTGCAGAACCATCTGCTGCAATTGCTGTGCATTGTGGCCATGGAGCCGCCTGCCAATGAAGAAGCCGATTCCATCCGCGATGAAAAATTGAAAGTGCTGCGCTGTCTGAGATCCATACAGCCGCATGAGGTCAGCCAGTATGTGGTGCGGGGGCAATATCGCGCCGGTGTGATCGGCACACAGGCTGTTGCAGCCTATGTCGATGAAAAGAACGTGGCACATGACAGCATCACGGAAACCTATGTCGCCATCCGCGCGGAGATCGACAACTGGCGCTGGGCCGGAGTCCCTTTTTTCCTGCGCACCGGCAAACGGCTGCCGCAGCGCGGGGCCGAGATCGTCATCAATTTCCGGCCGGTTCCGCATCCCATCTTTCCGATGCCCACGGTCAATGCCAACAACCGTTTGGTCATTCGCCTGCAACCGGAGGACACCATCGAGATGCACCTGCTCTCCAAGGCATCCAATCGTTCCAGGGCTGAGCAGGGCAGGCTGGTACCGGTGAAGCTCGATCTTGATTTTCGTGAGGCTTTCGGCAAACAGACCGTGGAAGGATATGAGCGTTTGCTGCGCAAAGTGATTGCCGGACGACTTGACCTGTTTGTCCGGTTCGATGAACAGGAAGCCGCATGGAAGTGGGTCGCACCCATACAGCAGGCCTGGGCAGCAGACCCGGTGCCGCCGCGTCCGTATGCTGCGGGTACCTGGGGGCCTGCGGCAGCCAGTGCGCTCACGGCACGCGAGAATTTTTCATGGCCGGAGGATCAATGAGTTTGCGCAAGGTTACGCAGCGCATCATTGAACGCAGTCGCCCCACACGGCAGGGGTATCTGCAGACGGTGGCCGACATGGCATCGCGCCCGCGTGGCGCGGATCGTCTCGGATGCGCCAACCTTGCCCACACATGGGCCGCCACACCGCCGGATGAGCGGTTGCGGATCGTGGCGCAGAAACCGGCCAATATCGGCGTGGTCACGGCCTACAACGACATGCTGTCTGCCCATCAACCATACGCGGGGTATCCGGCGTGGATCAAACAGGACGCCGCAGCGCTGGGCGCCAGCGTGCAGGTGGCCGGTGGAACCCCGGCCATGTGCGATGGCATCACGCAGGGTTATGCCGGCATGGAATTGAGCCTGTTCTCGCGCGATGTGATTGCGCAATCCACGGCGGTGGCCCTCTCGCATGATGTGTTCGACGCTGCCTTGCTCTTGGGCATCTGC
>SXZD01000035.1 GCA_005788065.1 Burkholderiales bacterium | reverse complement strand
TTGAACTCAGCACTGAATACGCGACGCGTGCGCCGCCCGGATGATTTGCTCATGTTGGTCTCCTACCACGGCTCATTTGCCATGGCGCAAAACCCCAATAATGCACTTATCCGACCTGTTCAGTTTTGCCGAGCCACTTCTCAATGCGGTGGTTTGAACGTCACGACCATTCGTGGCCGACAGGGAAAACGACGACGTGACAGAACTCTTCAGGGCATTGATGGCCGTACTGTCGGGATCGAAGGTATAAGCGCCGGTGGTGCGATTCACACGCATCGTGCCGTAGGTGCTTTGCAGTACCGATTCCGACCCCGATACAGTGCCACCGACCACACCGTAGGTCAGGCCGGCGCTAGACCCGGCTGCAACTGCAATCTGTCCTGTGAGGGCTGCGAACGTATCGTTTGCAACCGTGTCGGTGATGACACGACTGGTAAGAGCCTGCAAGACAGGCGTGTCAGCGGCGCCCGATACGTTGACCACCAGCGAGGTATTGACGGTGGTTGTGCCGTCGTTGATGGTGAAGGTGAAGTTGTCGGTGCTGCCCGACAACAAGGCTTCAATGGCGGCATCGTTAGGCGCATAGCTGTAAGCACCGGTGGCTTTGGTCACCGTCAGCGTACCGAAACTGCCCACGCGGGAAACCGTCGTTCCATTGTCAGTGCCACCACTGATGCCGACCGTCAATGTGTCTGCATCGCGGTCCGACAGAACCAGCGTACCCGTGCGCGTTGTGAAAGTGTCGTCCGATGCGGTGTCGATCACTGAAATCGCAGTGGGCGTTGTAACAACCGGCGCATCGTTGGTGGCTGCGATGTTGATGCTTAATGTTGCTGTACCCAGCGATGCATCACGCGGATTGCTGGCCGTGATGGTGAAGGTTTCCGTCGCGTTGGATTTCAGCGGCTCGATGGATGCCTCGCGTGGCGTGTATGTGTAGGCGCCCGTTGATTTGACGATGATCAAAGTGCCATAGGTACCGACGCGAGTGACCGACGAGGTGCCATCTGTTCCACCGCTGATGCCGAATGCAGTTGCATTCCCCGTGAACTGCACCGTTCCGCTGCTGGCGCTGAACGTGTCATCCGCCGCCGTATCGGTATAGGCAATCGCTGCAGGTGTTGCAAGCGCAGGCGCATCCGATGCACCGGTGATGTTGATGGTGAGCGTGGTGCTGCCCGATGCGCTGCCGTCTGAGGCGGTGAAGGTGAATACGTCGCTGGTATTGGCTGTCAGTGCTTCAATGGCGGCATCATTGGGTGCGTAACTGTAGGCACTGGTGGCTTTGGTAAACGTCAGTGTTCCGTAGGTGCCGATGCGGGTAATGATGGTGCCGTTGTCGGTTCCGCCGGTCAGCCCCAATGTAACCGCATCACCATCCCGGTCCGTTGCCGCAACCGTTCCTGTGCGTGCAGTGAACGCGTCATCAGCAGCGGTGTCCACCAGCGATGCAGTGGGAGCGCTGGTAAAACTGGGGACATCATTGGCACCGGCAAGTTGTATATTCAATGCGGTGCTTTGTACATCGCGCCCATTGGTGGCTGTGAGCTGGAATGATGTATTGACGGTGGTCTTCAATGCATTGATGGCGGTACTGTCTGCATCGAATGTGTAAGCGCCGGTGGTGCGATTGACACGCACAGTACCGAATATGCTTTGCAGCACCGAATCACTGCCGACGACTGTACCGCCTGCCACTGCGTAAGACAGACCCGCATTTGAGCCGGATGCCACCGCAATCTGTCCGGTCAATGCAGAAAAGCTGTCGTTGCTCAAGGTGTCTGTAATGACCTGCGTGGCGAGGCTCTGCAACGCAGGCGTGTCAGCAGCACCGGTCACATTGATCTGCAGCGTACGACTGGCAGACAGGGACCCGTCTGATGCCGTTACCGTAAAACTTTCGCTTGAATCAGCCAGCACGGCTTCAATGGCGCTGTCTGTCGGTGCAAATGTGTAAACCCCAGTGGACTTGTTGACGGTGAGCGTTCCAAAGCTGCCCTGGCGCGTTACCGTCGTGCCGTTGTCTGTACCACCGGTAATGCCGTAGGTCAGCGATGCATTGTCGACATCCGACCCCGACAACGTGCCAGTGACGTTTGCAAACGTGTCGTCTGCCGCAGTATCGGTGAGCGTGATGTTATTGACGGCTGAAAGCGTCGGTGCGTCGTTGACAGCGTTAATGGTGATCACCGACTGGCCTGTCACCTGCTGCGCCCCTACCGACGCATTGTCAGAGAACACCCAGTTGATGATAACGGGTGTACCCGGATTCTCGGACGTGTTGGCGTACGACAAACTTTGCAAAACCGTGTTGACACGCGCCTGCGTGGCCGTAGCGTTGAAGGTGATGAGCAATACACCGGCAGAGTTCTGCGTCACGGTACCGACTGATACGCCGCCGACGGTAAGGCCTGCACCTTCAGTCAGTGCGGAAACGGATGAACTACTGGCGGCAGAAAATACATCCTCCGCACTGGCTCCACCCGCCCGCTGCAATTGCACGGTGGCACCCAGATAACTGTCCGCCGTGGCAAGTTCCACATCACGGATCATGACATCCGAGTCGAGCACCACCGCACTGCCACCCTCAGTAAACGTGGGGGTTGCATTCAGTGTGTTGACTGGATTGAACGTAGTGTCAACGCTGCCGTCGGTGTTGTAGCGCACCAGCGTTATGTCGTTCAGGCTGCCATTGGCAGAATAACCTGACGCAACGATCTTGCCGTCTGACTGGAGATCGAGATGGCGGATTTCATCACGACCCGAATTGATGCGGGTAATGACCCGACCCTGGGTGCCGAACGTAGTATCGACCGTTCCGTTGACATTCAGACGCAACAGGGCGAAATCGTAATCGCTGCCGGTGATCTGCGCCGTACCGCCCAGAATGATCTTGCCGTCAGACTGCACAGCCACGGCGTAGGCAAAGTCGTTGCCTGTGCCGACGGTGTAACTGGGCCTGCCGTTTTGACTCAGCGCAGTGAGCGTGTCGCGAAAGGCGGTATCGACACTGCCATCTGCCAGCAGGCGCATGATGGCAAAGTCATAAGCGGCCGTGGTGCTGGCCTGCGAATAACCAGCCACCAGAATCTTGCCATCGGACTGCAGGGCCAGGGCACGGGCCTCTTCAAAGCCGGCTGTAGAACCCTCTGCAAGTTTGCCGTCGCCGCTGAACGTGGTGTCCAGATTGTTGGCAATCGTGCCGCTGGCGGTAAAGCGTGCCACCGCAAACTGGCGATCGGTGGAGACCGTCGTGTAACCGGCCACGATGGCACGGTTGGACGAGTCCAGGATCATGGCATAGGCCACGTCATCCGCCGACAGACCTGCACTGTTGCGACCGTCCAGCGAATAGGAGTTGTCCAGCGCCAGGGCGGTATCGGTAAAGCGGGCCACTGAAAAGTCGTTGGCGCTGGTGGTGGTGCTGGTATTGCTGTAGCCGCCAACGACAATCTTGCCGTCGGTCTGAATGGCAACGCCCACCGCAACATCTGCGAACGCCGCATTGGTGGTACTGATGTCCTGTGTCTTGCTGCTCAGGAACGCGCCATCTGCACCGTAGCGCACGATGACGTACGCGCCACCACCGCCAACTGCCGTGATGCTGCCGTCGGAATGAACGGCGAAGTCGTTGAAAGCGCCGGTCAGTGAGTTAGTGAGGATGCCGTCAGTACCAAACGTGGTATCGAGGCTGCCGTTGGCGTTGAAGCGCGACATCATGGCCGCACTGCCCTGCGAGCCGGCTACGAGGATTCGGCCTTGGGCGTCGAGGCGGGCAGAAAAAACCAGTTCGTTGCTGTTACCCAATGACCATACAAAGCGCCCGTCGCCGACAGAGAAGGTCGGCGCGGAGTTCACGCTGGAAGACTGCGCAGTGGTCATGGGTGCCTCAATCGGTTCTGTAATCTGACGTCCTTTTATAAGGACTTCTGCCAAGCATCAGACCGGCCGTCTCTGGTGCGCTAACTTCGCACGAACGGTCGCTTTTTACCGATTGAACGTGTTGCGGTGGAAAGCCGGGTCATCTTTGACTTCGACGTCAGTTCCACGGAAACGTTTAGGCACTTTTAACAGTTGTTTGCGGTTGAGGCAATGCTAAACGTTTTCAGCCGGAATTGAGCTGGAAACGCCCATCAAATACCCTGGGAAGGGATACTCCCGCGTTCCCCACTCGCCTACACTGGGTACACAATGACCGACAGCGAATAGCGCGACCGTGGAGCCTACTCATGCCGTCAAAAAATGACGTCCCATTCCTTTTCATTGTGCTTGCACTTGTATTGGCATGCTCATATGTAAAGGCCCAACATCCTGTTTTTGAAACTGAGCAGAACAATTTGCCCCTGCGCGAGCTGCACGATCGCAAAGAAGCCATCGCCAACAGCCCATCAGCCGAGGAAAGGGGCCAGCTCCAGCAATCGTTGCAAACCTGGTTGCGGCAGCAAGAAAACAATGCCATCAGGCGCAGCCTTGCTTTCCACATGTCCGAATCAAGCAAGGGCACGTCAGACTGGCTGTGGTTCTGGACCAATCACTTCAGCGTTTTCAGCAAGAAGACCAATATGCAGCCAATGCTTGCAAACTATGAAGACACCGCCCGGCGCTACAGCCTGAACGGATCTTTCGAGGAGCTTCTCAGGAATATGGTCTTGCACCCTGCGATGCTGGTTTACCTGGACAATCTGCAAAATCGGAAAGACCGACACAATGAGAATCTTGCACGGGAAATCCTTGAGCTGCATACCGTCGGCATAAACGGGGGCTACGAACAGAGAGACATACAGGCGCTGGCGCAGGCCCTGAGCGGGATTGTTGTCTGGACCCAGTCACGGGAGCCCAATTTTGAGTGCCTCCCCCCAAAATGCAGGATCATTCACCAGGCAGGATCTGTCCTCCTTTCAAGACAGCACACGGGTGGCGCCAAGCTATTCATGGGAAAAATCTACAGGAACGCTGAAGGCTTGGAGATTTTCGAGATGTTGAGGGATCTTGCCCATCATCCAAAAACAATCGGGCGGCTTGCTGCAAAACTGATTCAGTTCGCCATTCAGGACCACCCCTCTGACAGACAGATAGCGATCGTGCGTGAGGTCTGGCAGCGTACGGCAGGCGACCTGTCTCACATCAGAAAATCAGTCGAAGATCTCAGAACGCTCGAGTCCTCCGAAAAGCGACTGAAAGACCCCTTCAGACACCTGCGGGACATCTCGCACCTCCTTGATCAAACGTGTTCCCCAGAGGTCAGAATGTCTGCCGAACTCATGCAACAAGCGCTGGAACGGCTTGGCATGGGCCAGTTTCAGCGAATATCGCCAGACGGCTATCCGGTACACGCCGACTATTGGCTGGGTCCGGACACCCTCTTGCAACGTCTGGAAACCAGCCAGATGATTGTCCGTCAACTCTCACAAAATCTTGAAAGGGACCGGATGCCGCTGCGTCTGTGTACCGAAAGGCTGCGTCTAACTGCGCACAGTCGAACCCGCAAGGCCATTGACGTGCTTGAGTCCAACCCGGAGAAGTGGCTGACCGTGTTTCTTGTATCTCCCGAGATCATGTTCCACTAGGAAAAAGGAAGCTCGCATGAATCTTCAGAGACGCCATTTTCTGCTCAGGGGAATGTTCGCCACCTTTCCCCTGCTCGCTGGCGCTAACTGCGCTTCAGCCCAATCTGCTGACCGCAGCGCAGACAATCACCATGCTTCAACTCCGCGTGTGCTGCTGGTACTTTTGCGAGGAGGGTTCGACGCAGACAGCCTCCTTTTTCAAGCGGACAACAGTTTCTATCACGATGCGAGACCCACTATCGCAATAGGCCGCCAGTCTGGAAGTGCGTCCCTGCAGCACGTGCAAGGCCCCTGGTTTGTTCATCCTGCATGGAGTGACCTTTACGGCATGATTGAGAAGGGGGAACTGGCCTTCGCTCCATTCAGCGGCAGCGGCGACAACTCACGCAGCCATTTCGCAGCGCAGGATGCGATGGAAAGGGGTTACGTTGCCGATGGCAAGACCCTGATGACCGACGGAATTGCCAATCGAATTCTGCAACGGCTCTCACACGTCAACCCTGACAATAGGGGTGGGTTTTACACTGCCGCAACGCCACCTGTATCAAGCATGGGGAAACATCCTTTCGCAGGCATGGGAAAAGTGCTCTCCCGGCCCCTGCGGACCGACGACGATGACGCCATCATCAAAGCACTCACCCGTCTTTACGACGACCCGGACAATGTGGATAGAGTCAGCATTGCCCGACTGTTGCGAGGACAGGCCAGCAGCCTCTTGCAGCAAAACAGCAATGCGGTGCCGCACGGGGCAGACGATCGCCCGGTCAGGGGCATTGCCGGGCAATTCCACAAAATCGGAGTATTGATGAAACAGGCGGGGCCTTTTTCTGTCGCGGTAACCGAGATCAATGGCTGGGACACCCACGCCTTTCAGGGTAATGAGACGGGCAACCTTGCAAATCGTTTTTCCCAACTGGCCATGGCACTTTCCAGTTTCCGAATGGCCGTCGGTGACGCGTGGAAACATACACATGTGGCGATGATGTCCGAGTTCGGTCGGACATTCAGGGAAAATGGAACACGGGGTACAGATCATGGACATGGCAGTACCTTGATCCTTGCAAGCGGCAAACCATTTGAAGCGCGCGTCATCGGCACCACACATGAAATCGCCGCAGATACCCTGCATGATGGCCGGGACCAGCCCGTACTGAACACCTATCTCTCCCTGGTGGACAAGCACATACTTGACCAGACCCGCCGATAAGGACATGCTGCGATCCTGGTTGAAGACACGCTCATCAAGTATGCAGCCGGCTTTTTGAAATCCTTTCCAATGACCATGACAGACTCTCCTGCGCGATCGACCGAAGTGGGCATCATTGCCCCCGACCGTCCCGAAGGCGGTCTTTTCAGGGACGCAGAAACCATTTGCTGGGCATTGAGTGGCATCAGGGGACTCTCATCCTCTGTGATCAAGGTTCGCGAGAATCTGTACACAAAAGATTACGCTGCATGCACGAACGAGACCTTGGAGCTTGTTCATCCGTCCAACTGCGCCAGACTCCCAGTAAAACTGACCATGACCGACTGGCTTGCAAAGCTGGATTGTGTTGTCATCCTGGAGGCGCTGAATCCATCTCTTCTTGATCTGGTCTTCCGTAGCCCCAAAACAAAGCGGATTCTCTACATTCCAAATCTGGAATGGGCCACATTGGATCCTTACGCTGACGATACCAAACCGTGGATCAAGCAACTCAGATCATATGGACAGCGAGTTGTGTGCGTGGCGCGCAGCGAAAGCATTCAAAGACGGCTTGCGGAAAATGGCATCACATCGGACCTGCTGAGGTGGTCGATTCCCGATGCAGTGCGGACGCGCGACCATAGCCTACGCCGACCAGCGCATCCCATCCGGGTACTCTACAACGCGGGCAATCATGGATTCCGCGATCGCAGGGGCAGTGACATCGTGGCCAATGCACTTGGTCAATGGCCACACAGCTTTCCAAAACTGAAGGTCTTCATCAAATCCAACGAGCCGCATTCTGCGCTGGATGCCGTCCCAAGCCGTGCCAATCTGGAGATCAAATCAAGCCGCGGATTTCTGCAGTCCAGGGACAAGATCATGGAACTGTACGACAAGGCAGACGTTGTGCTCTATCCCAGTCGATTTGAGGGTTTCGGACTGGGCTTGCTCGAAGCCCTTCATCGTGGCTGTTATGTTCTAGCCACGCGCGGCGATCCCATGCAGGACATGCTTGATCCCGCGTCGTTGCGGATTGATGCAAAACTGACCGGACACGTCCGGTTGGCACCATCGTATGAACCGAACCCTGCATCTTTGATTGACGCTCTGGGCAAGATTGCCTGCAACCCTGAACTTCTGAGGTCACAGCAATCCGGTCATTTGAAAAGCAGGCAGGAAGATTTTTGCGACAATCTGCTCAGACTCGTCCGTCATGGCTGAGGCGAAAGTGCGGACAGATGCTGAAGGAAGGTCTCGCTTCTGGCATCGATCCGATCGGCATGGCGGCTCCAACTGACCCCCTCCTTCACCACCCTTGCAGGCACACCCACTGACAGGGTGCAATCAGCCAGATTGCGCGTAACCACAGAGCAGGCCCCCACGATACTGCCTTTTCCAATCTGAACACCGGGCATGACGGACACCGACCGCGCAATCCAGACGTGATTACCCAGTGCGATGGTTTTGTGCGCATCGTTGATGATGCGATGCTCCTTGATATCAATGATTCCGTGCTGATCGGACGCCTGAAAGAGCACCTCATCCGACAGCATGCAGTCTTCACCCAATCTGACGCTGCTGTTGCTCAGAAAATAACGCGATCCATTCGACGTCGTATGCGCACCCACCTCAAGGGTGGAGTCTCCATAGGCGGTCACGTTGTAGCTTCCCTTGACTGAAGCGCCAAACACAAAAGAACTGCGGGACCCGCAAATTGAAAAGTTGATGTTTGGCAAAGACTCCAGACGGATGCGAACATTGTCGACAACAGGCGTGCCGCCGCCACGGCGCAGCTTGATGGCGCCAGCCTCCAACCGCAACTTCAGCGCATCAACATCATCGACCTCAACAATGCAGCTATCGTCAAATCCCCGAACATCTGGCCCCAGAAGTTCAGTAAATGGAACGCTGTACTTCATGCCGGCAACCCCATCCATTTCTTATAACTATTCCGACAGGCCCAACTGTGCTTCAAGCTCGCGACAGGAAGCGTCCACCGAGTATGTCGAGCAGATGAATTCCCTGCCTGCCGAACCAAAAGCATAGGCCATTTCAGGATCATCCAGAAGCTTCTGCTGATGGTCGAAAAAGGCGCGGTAATCACCGGGCTTGACCAGAAAGCCTGTTTTTTCATGCTGGATACTGCCAGGCAAACCGCCCACGGCAAAAGAGACAATCGGTCGCCCGCACAATCCGGCCTCCAGTGGCACCCGTCCGAAGGGTTCGGGCCAAATGGTCGGGCAAGCCACCACATGCGATGACCGGATCAAACGGAACAAGTCCTCACGCCCCAGAAAATCGTGGAATACAACGGCAAATCGCTTCTCCTTTTCCATCAGGGATTCAATCTGCTTGCGGATACGATCTCCGCGACCGGCAAAATGGAAGGTGACAAATGGTTGGGGACCGGCCCGCAAATAGTCAATGTACTTTTTGACAAAGGGCAATTGTCCCTTGTTTTCATTAAGCATACCGATGACAACCACGCTGCGGCCGGGCGTCTGCGCCACGACCGAAATCATGCTGTCGACCATTTGCACATCATCTGAGGGATTGCGAACGATACGGGCCTTTATCCCAAGATGCTCCTCTGTGATCCGCTTCAGGTGGGGACCCGTAACCAGCACGCGTTTGTACCCGGCAATCATTTTTGATCGGAAGTCCTGAATCTTTTTCAGTTCCGACTTTTTGCCCTCCACGTCCTTCGGACTATCCTCGGCAGCACAGGAACGGTCGCAAGACGCACAGATCTTGCCGCCCACGACCATACTGTTGTTGGACCGTGCGCATACGAACCGGTTGTCTCGGATCATAACGCTACTCTGCCCGCTGAAGAAGGCTGACATGCCCCAGCAAAGGGCCGCCGCACGGTAGTTATCGGCGTGCACACGAACCGGCTTGAGAACACGCAGCGTTTCATGTACCAGCGCACGAGAAAACGAATCAGCCAGATCGCGATAGTCTTTGTTTACGTCAAAGTGAGCGTGCTTCAAACCCCGTGCCGTACGCATGTAAATCATTTCAAATATGTCGGGCTCTGCAGGGCTCTGGCCGGGCTCCATGCACAACAGGAGATAAAGATGGCGCAGGCTCACGATCAGACTTGCGCGCAGATCTTTTTCGGATGCAGGTCCCTTGGGCAAGAACACCACATTGACTCCATCTACCTGCTCAAGCTTGGGCAGTGCGCCATCGTACAGGGAGATCACGTTCAGCCGCATGCGCACGGAGAGCTGCTTCAGAACGATGTGCAAGCTTGTCTCCGCTCCGCCAACCGAATAAGGCGGATAGGTTTCGCTGACAACAAGCAGATCGGGTTCAAAAAAATGTCGTACTCTCATGTCAAATCACATCCAGTACTGTCTGGGCAATCTTGTTCCAGTTAAACCGGTCTGCCAGATCAGTTTTGAGGCGGTTACCCATGGCCTCGATTCTCGGCCTATCCGAACAGAACTGTACTAGCTCCTGCGCATCTACCAACGCATCCTGCACGAAACCCGTATCGCCGTGGCGAACGATATCAACCATACCGCCCGTTCCCGATGAAAACGGTATGGCTCCAGCTGCTGCCCCTTCAATCAGAGCGATACCAAAACCCTCCACATTGCCGGTCTCATGATTTTCCTCCGAGAGCAAAGCAATGAAGTCGGTTTGCTCAAGGATCTGATACTTCTCCTGCTCGGTCACGGAACCGGCAAACTTCACGCGGCCATCAAGCCCATGTTGCGCAACAAGAGACACAAGACTCTCGCGCTCCGGTCCATCGCCGATAATGGTCGCAGAAAACCTTGGCGACTTTGCGCACCACAAAATCAACCGGTCGACGCGCTTGGACTTGACCAGTCGACCTACATAAGCGAAACGGATTGTCTCGCATGAGGATTGAAGCAGATTAGGCCTGCGATCGGCATAGCGATCGATGATCTCATTCTCCAGACCGCACCCGGTGGCTACGATGTCTCCCCGGCCTGTCGCTTGTTGGATAAGTGTCTTGGTGTAACTGCTGTTCACAAAAATGCGGCTACTGTCCCTGACGCAGGCGTAAACCTTCCATGGCAATTGCGTCATATCCTGGACGGCAGGCGGCTGCTTGAATGTTCCAACGCGCAGCAATTGGCTGAAAAACTCGAAACCGTGAAAATAAACACCACAGGCAATGTTCAGCTTTCTGGCCACCTCTACTGCCGGCCACGCATAGTAGAAGGGATGCATGCAGACAATGTCGGTCACATCGTGATGCCTGCAGATCTGCTCGATCAGCGTGACGAGTCTTTTCTCCTCTGCAATTGAAGCGGCTCCCTCCCGCAGGCGGGTTTGCGACTGAAAGTCCTCAATCAAACCATAGAGCCTCACATAGTCTTTAGGGGTACAGGCCCCTTTAGGTGCAAGCATGAGAACATCATTGCCGTTGCTGACCATCGAATTGGCAACGTGGTGCGCCATCAGTGACACTCCTCCCAGCTTGGGCAGAAAATCAACCGATATCATCAGAACCTTACGCACGTGGGCTCCCTTTCACATGACTTTCTGGTGCGACTTTTCATATCAGACATAATTTTTGTTCCGTCTGGCCTGCTTGATGCAGTTTTGACGCAAACGCATCTCAAGAACCGAGAGATGCCTGCTGTTACGGCGATTCACAAAAGTAAAGGTGGGTGTCGCGTTCAACGTCTCGAGCGGAAAATAATCGAGGCGACTGAGTTCACGCTCCACATCGAGAAAAAATGCGTGAGTGAAACACTCCACAGCCACCACGGGCCTGTACGTTTCCAACAGCGTTTGTGCGCCCCGAATCACTTGGATCTCCATTCCTTCCACGTCAATTTTGACAATCGATGGAACGGCACCCTCTCCAAACATCGGCAGCAGAGCGTCATCCAGCGTTGTTTGTACAACCCGGCATACATGCCGCTTTTGATCGCTCTTGAACTCGGGATTCAGCGTGGCATTGAAAGTAAAGGAACCATAGTTGCCTCCTACGCCCATCTCGAGTTCCACATGGCCCTGCGTGTCTCCCACTGCGACGCTCAGACACTGGACACTGACGTTTGGAGCATTGAGCGCTGCATTGACGGCCAGACAGACGTGGTTGTCAGGAGCCGGTTCAATGGCAATCACAGGAGCACCGACGACTTTGGCAAAATAAATGCTGTGATTGCCGATATTGGCTCCGACATCCACAAACGTTCCTCCCGTCTGGTGCAAACCTGAAAGCAACTCGAGGAACTCAGGCTCATAGAAACGCTTTTCATTCCTGATTTTTTGAGGAATATAGTCACCTTCAACATGCAGGAAGACAGTCTTGCCTGCGGCTGTGTCAAGCGGGGTCGTTGCGAATTGAACCGCACGCTCAGCATCGAGCCAGTGTCCCAATGCTGTTTGCGCATGGCTGAATGCGGCCTGAGTGTCATGCAGGCGCAGCGCATCAGCAGCCGCTGTCATTGCGTGGCGCACACTTTCCGACGGACGAAGCGATTCTGAAGCCGCTTGCGGGCTGCGAAAAACGGGCGGCTTTGTCTCAGCCTGCAAGGACAGCTCAAGGCCGGGAACCGTTATCTGCGCAAGCTGTTGCTTCATGCGCACCTGCACCAGAAGATCATCCGGCTTCAACGCAGCTCCTGTTGAAACCGACTGCACGAAGAGACGGTGCATCATCTCGCCGCGGCCGCCCAGCGCCGCAGCACATCCAAGATTATTGTAGACACCGGCCACCATGATCTGATTGGCCAACTGCCGACTTGCCCCCCAGTCTAACGCCAGTCGCAGATAACTTGCAGATCCATTGATGTCTTCGGTCTGCGCACGTCCGGCAGCCGCCAGCAATGCAAGCTTGGCGCGCTCCGGATGATGCTGCAAATCATCCCGCTGCAGCTTGCTCAGCGACGCCCAGTCTCCGATTTGCCACTGCATACGGCAACGGTCGAGCAATTGTTCATCACAAGGTACCAGCGTGCCGGCATCGCTGTCTTCAGTGCTTGAAACCGCATCCATTGCAATCTGCAAGTTGTCTGTTTCAGAGGCAGATTTCTCGATACGGCCAAGGTCGGATGGTGCCTGATTCTTACCCTGATCACTCCATAGCCTTTTAAACCACAACCACGCCATCCTGATCATGACCCACCCCCAATCCGTCCGGGTTTTCCGATGGCGTGTACAGATACGTCAAGAAGATGATCAATCCGGGCGTCGCTCATCTGGCGAAAGTCCAGCACCTCCAAGCCCTTCGAGTTGTACTCCTCCAGCTTGAGCAAAGACATGCTGCGGGTAAGCGGGTCATCAACAAAAGGAACCAGTGCGATATCAAAATGCGACATGGCCGTCATTGCGAGGTCACGCGGCATCGATCCGAAGAACCTGCAATTTGAATAATGCTTTGCTCGCGCATAAAACTCGCTTTTGTAGGCCTGTCCGACAAACCAGAACGACCAGTCCTGTCGGTTGCTGATGAGATTGACCAAACGATCCACATCAATGCGCTCACGAAGGTTGCCAACGTACCCGGCTACCCGCCCCGTTTTAATGCTCCGCATGTATTCATCACACGCAGTAATCTGGACTGCAGATACGCTGTCGGAGGCAAGTGCAGGCGGAAGCCATTCGTTCGGAACGTGCTGAACATACCGCATAAACTCGTCCTCCAAATTGCGCACCAGAGGCAGCGAGTTGGAAATCACGAGATCTGATTTGGCCATCAGTTGCCTGTATTGTTCCTGGATCAGAGACAATCTCGCCTGGTTACTTTTGAATTGACGCTGGTCATCAACAATATCGGTCAACACAAAGGATGGATTGAGACAATCGATTTGTTCAATTGCAATTGAGCACAGAGGCCACAAAACGACCATGGGTGCATTCATACCCTGTGAACGAAGCCGCTCAGACAAACGATTCACGTCCACTGCCGCATGCGCCTGCTCCCAGTGGAGTTCAGTTACGAATCGAATCTTTCCGGTATCGCATTGCCCGCCCCCCTTGCGCAACAGCTGGTTGAGCAACAGGATGAATTCGCTTGATTCAACCCTGTCTTGACTGACCGATTTCTCCAGCATCCGGAGCAACTGGATACGACCGACGGCCGGCTCTACGACCCAAATTCTTTCAACGCCAGGGTGTTGGGTCCAATAGCGGATCCAACGGTCTGCGCGCCGGCCGTACACGCCAAGATCATTCTGCTTCCAGAAACACACGATGTGCCTGGAAACCGGAATCTGATCAAGCATGTTGAGCTTCACAATACGTCCCGTTCACGCAGCAAGAGGTCTTTAATGAGACCCATCTGGGCATCCGCCTTGACCAGTTCTTCATTCATCAAGCGTTGACGGGTCGACAACTCCTGATTCTGATGAGCCAAGGTGGCGTTTTCCTGTCTGAGCAAAATCAATTCATCACGGGCTCTTTTTAGATCTCGCTCAAGATTGTCTTTTTGTTGCGTCACTGTGGTGAGGTTCAAACTTTCCTTTTTCAGCGCGACCTCC
>SXZD01000310.1 GCA_005788065.1 Burkholderiales bacterium | reverse complement strand
GTCGCCGTCAACAAAGACCCTGAAGCCCCCATCTTCGGTGTGGCTGACTACGGTCTGGTGGGCGACCTGTTCGAGGTGGTTCCGCAGTTGACGTCACAGCTGTAATCAATTTTTATCAGATGTAGGGAACCGCCAAGGCTACGTCCGTGACCTTGGCGGTTTTTTGTTGTACCGAGGAGAAAACATGAGCTACACCGCACCCGTTAAAGACATGATGTTCGTACTGAACGAACTCGCGGGACTTGAACAGATTCAAAAGTTGCCCGGCTGCGAAGACGCAACGCCGGAAACGGTAGAGGCCGTTCTGACCGAATGCGCCAAATTCACCGGTGAAGTGCTTTCGCCGCTGAACTGGACTGGCGACCGTGAAGGCGCCAAATGGAATCAGGGCAATGTGAAAACCGCCAGCGGTTTCAAGGAAGCCTTCAAGGGCTACACCGAAGGCGGCTGGCAGGGGCTTTCCCATCCGCAGGAATTTGGCGGACAGGGGCTGCCCAAGGCAGTGGCCACGGCCTGCATGGAAATGAACAACGCGTCCAACCTGTCTTTCGCGCTGTGCCCCATGCTGACAGACGGTGCTATTGAGGCTCTGCTCACGGCAGGGACGCAAGAGCAGAAAGACACGTATATCCCCAAGCTGATTTCCGGTGAGTGGACAGGCACCATGAACCTGACAGAACCGCAAGCCGGTTCCGACCTGGCTGCTGTGCGCACAAAAGCTGTGCCGCAAGCCGACGGTACCTACCGCGTGTTCGGTCAGAAAATCTATATCACGTACGGCGAACACGACATGGCTGAGAACATCATCCATTTAGTGCTGGCACGTACGCCCACCGCTCCCGAGGGTGTGAAGGGCATTTCCCTGTTCATCGTGCCCAAGGTCATGATCAATGCCGACGGCAGCCTGGGCAAGCGCAACGATGTGTACTGCGCATCCATCGAACACAAGCTGGGCATCCACGCCAGCCCCACCGCCGTGCTGCTGTACGGTGACGGCAAGGGTGAAGTGGGCGAGGGTGCCATCGGTTATCTGGTGGGACAGGAAAACCGTGGTCTGGAATACATGTTCATCATGAGGAACGCAGCCCGCTTCGGCGTTGGCATGCAGGGCATCGGGCTTGCTGCACGTGCTTATCAGAAAGCGGTGCAGTACGCGCACGATCGTGTGCAGTCCCGTCCGGTCGATGGTTCCGCAGCACAGGCTGTCTCCATCATTCATCACCCGGACGTCAAGCGCATGTTGATGTCCATGCGTTCGCAGGTTGAAGCGGCTCGTGCGCTGGCGATGGTGGCGGGTGCTGCATCCGATGCGGCGCACTTCCACACCGATGAAGCAACGCGCAAGCAGAACATGGCCGTGTACGAATACATGGTGCCGTTGGTGAAGGGCTGGTCCACCGAGTTGTCGGTGGATGTGGCTTCTACCGGTGTGCAAGTGCACGGTGGCATGGGTTTCATCGAAGAAACCGGTGCGGCGCAGTATTACCGCGATGCCAAGATTCTGGCCATCTATGAAGGTACAACCGCCATTCAGGCCAACGACTTGGTGGGTCGTAAAACAGCACGCGACGGTGGCGCAACCGCCAAAGCAATTGCTGCGCAGATTGAAGCGACAGAGCGTGCGCTGGCAGAGCGTTCATCGGTGAATGCCAAGGCCGTTCTGAAGCGTCTGACAGCCGCTCGCAAGGCTTTCCTGGATGTGGTCGATTATGTGCTGGCCAACGTCAAGAGCAAGCCCAACGACGTGTTTGCAGGCAGCGTGGTGTATCTGAAGTTGGCCGGCATCACCATGGGTGGATGGCAGATGGCGCGTGCGCTGATCGCTGCTGAAGATGCCATCGCCGCTGGCAGCAGCGATGCGTTCTACACCACCAAGATTGCAACGGCGCGTTTCTTTGCCGACCATGAGCTGTCGCGTGTGCCTGGCCTGCGCGACTCTGTTGTGGAAGGTGCGGAAGGCACGGTGAGCGTGGCAGTCGAGCAGTTCTGATCGTGGGCGCGGCGCGCTTTGCGCGCTTCTCGCACAGTGACGAGTATCCGAGTGACGAGTAGGATCTACAGCCACTCGGCCACTCGGCCACTCGGCCACTCGGCCACTCGTCACTGTCTCTTACATCGGCGGCATGCCCTTGCGTCCCATCATGCCGCCCATCTTGCGCATCATCTTGGCCATGCCGCCTTTTTGCATCTGCTTCATCATGCCGCGCATCTGCTCAAATTGATTGAGCAGCTTGTTGACTTCCTGCACGTGCACGCCGGCGCCGGTGGCAATGCGTCGTTTGCGTGACGCCTTGATCAGATCGGGCTTGCGACGCTCCAGCGGTGTCATCGAGCAGATGATGCCTTCCAGTTGTCGCACCTGCTTGTCCACCTGGTCGGGGTTCACTTCGCCTGCCTGCTTGGTCAGGTGAGCAGGCAATTTGTCCATCAGGCTTTGAATGCCGCCCATGCGCTTCATCTGCGTAATCTGGTCGCGGAAATCTTCCAGATCAAAGTCCTTGCCGCTCTTCAGTTTGCCCGCCAGCTTTTCTGCTGCAGCCTGATCGATGCCTTTTTGGGCCTCTTCCACCAGAGACACAATGTCGCCCATGCCCAGAATACGGCCGGCCAGACGTTCAGGGTGGAAGACTTCAAGGCCATTGAGCTTCTCGCCCACACCCATGAACTTGATGGGCTTGCCGGTGATCTGTCGCACCGACAGGGCGGCGCCACCGCGCGTGTCGCCATCCAGTTTGGTCAGCACAACACCCGTCAGCGGCAGGGCATCGTTAAAGGCCTTGGCCGTGTTCACCGCGTCCTGGCCCAGCATCGAGTCGACCACAAACAGGGTTTCAATCGGCGAGAGCAACTGATGCAGGGCGGTGATTTCCCGCATCATGGCCTCGTCGATACCCATGCGGCCCGCGGTGTCGACAATCAAGACGTCAAATAGATGGCGGCGCGCATGGTCGATGGCAGCACGCGCAATGTCTTCGGGCTTTTGCTCGGGGGTGGACGGAAACCATTCTGCGCCGGCCTGCCCGGTCACGGTTTTCAGCTGCTCAATGGCGGCAGGGCGATACACGTCGGCCGATACCGTGAGTACCTTTTTCTTTTTCTGCTCTTTCAGGTACTTGGCCAGCTTGCCGGTGGTCGTGGTTTTGCCGGAGCCCTGCAAGCCAGCCATCAGGATGATGGCAGGCGGCTGTGTAGCCAGATTCAAGTCCACCGTTTCCTCACCCATTAAACGGGTGAGTTGCTTGTGCACAATGCCCACCAGCGCCTGACCCGGTGTCAGGCTGGTGATGACTTCTTCACCCATGGCCTGGTCGCGCACGCTGTTGATGAACTCGCGTACAACGGGCAGGGCCACGTCGGCTTCAAGCAGGGCCAGGCGCACTTCGCGCAGCATCTCCTGCGTGTTGGCTTCGGTGAGGCGAGCCTCGCCCTTCATCGTTTTGACGACACGGGCCAGGCGATCGGAGAGGTTCTCAAACATGGTTTTGGCTTTCAGACGGGCGCATCGGGTACACTGCGCTGATGGATCACATATTGTACGCTGTGGTGCTGGCTCTGGACGTGTGGGCCGCGTATTCCGTTCTGCGTCCAAACGCACCCCTTTCCCTTCCCGGTTTGTCTCTGGCACGCCCAACCTTGTTGGCAGTGGCTTTGCTCAGTCATACCGTGCTCTGGCATGCGCAGGTTTTTACGCCTGAAGGCATGCGTTTCGGTTTTGCCTATGCCGTCAGCATCACGCTCTTGCTGGCCTGTTGGGTGTTGTGGTGGGAGAGTGTATCCGGCGTGCCCTCGGTGCTGGAGGCGGTGGCCTATCCGGCGGCTGCAGGTGGCTTGCTTCTGCCGCTGTTTTTTACCGGAAGCCCGACAGGCAATTACGCGACCAATCCCTACTTTCAGGCGCATCTCAGCGTGGCGTTGGCGGCCTCCAGTGTGGTGACGCTTGCTGCCGCCCAGGCTGTGCTCATGTCCTTCCAGGAGCGCCGTTTGCACAGTCCCAGGGGTTTGATGGGAGTGGCTTCGGGTGGTCACGCGGCTGACACGTTCACTTCAGTGATCGATCGTTTGCCCCCTCTGCTCACCATGGAGCGGCTGCTGTTCAAATTGCTTACCGCCGGTTTCGTGCTGTTGAGTCTCACGTTGTTCAGTGGTGTGCTGTTTACCGAACAGTGGTTGAACAAACCCCTGCAGTTCAATCACAAGACGCTGTTTACCCTGCTGTCATGGGCGATTTTCGGGGCCTTGCTGTTGGGGCGCCATCTGAAGGGTTGGCGCGGGCGTACGGCACTGCGCTGGACGCTGGCGGGCGTTTCTACATTGTTGCTGGCGTATGTCGGTTCACGTTTTGTGCTTGAAGTCATTCTTCATCGCACGCTGTAAGGTAGGCAAGCATGGGGCGTATTTTATTTTTTGTAGTGCTGGCGCTGCTGGCGGTGGTAGTTTATAAGTCCTTGAAGCGGCGTAATCTGGACCGGCAGTCCAGTCAGTCCCACCAATTGCCACGCGACAGTCGACCTGCCGATATCCGCCCCTGCCGTCATTGTGGTGCCTACACCCCGATTGAAGCAGGTGTGATGCTGGAAGGGCGTTTTTATTGTGGCCGCGATCATGCCCGCGAAGCGGGTGAGAAAATCAGCTGACGCCGTGTCTGACTGGTGCGAGGGTTGGTGGCTGAAGGCCCGCCACGAGGTTTCCCCCAATTTCGATGAGCGTCCGCCGGGCACTGTCGTCGACATGGTGGTCATCCATTACATCAGCCTGCCAGCGGGGCAATTCGGTACCGGATATCCACTCGATTTGTTCTGTAACCGCCTGAATATTCATGCGCATCCCTCGCTTCAGGAGGTCGCGGGTCTGCGCGTTTCGTCGCATTTTTTCATCAGCCGGACAGGTGAGGTGACGCAGTTGGTGTCAACCGGCTACCGTGCCTGGCATGCGGGTGTCTCGTCGTGGCAGGGACGCGATGCCTGCAACAATTTTTCGATTGGCATCGAACTCGAGGGTGACGGCGATCACCCATTTGATGCGGCGCAATATGCCAGTCTGGATGCGCTTTGCGAAGCGATTGCCTCTCAAAACCCCATCAAACACTGGGTCGGGCACAGCGATATCGCACCGGGCCGCAAGTCTGACCCGGGTCCTTTTTTTGACTGGTCACGGTTGCTTAAAAAAGTGGCTGAAATTGACGTCAAAGTCACAAAGAATTCCTGACCCCGGATTGCAAAGCTTTCAAAGCACCACTACAATTAGTTCCATCAACCACACCAAACACAACATCTAGTGGTTGAGCGTGGAGGGGTGATCCACCCGGCCCCAAGCGGTCCGTAGAACCTATATCCCCGTTTTTTCAAGAAAATTATCCTTTGTCGGGAGACGAATACATGTTGCAAGGCTCAGAAATTTCCAGCGCCAATCCCGCTGCCGCCCTGTTTGCCACCGGTGGCCCCGTGGCTGACAACAGTGCCATGACGGCTGCGTTGGCGCAGTTCAAGGTCATCCGCCGCAATGGCTCCGTGGTGACCTTCGAGCCCGGAAAAATCTCGATTGCCATGACCAAGGCATTTTTGGCCGTCAATGGCGGGCAAGGTGCAGCGTCCGCCCGCGTGCGCGAACTGGTCGAGAGCCTGACCCAGTCGGTCGTCAATGCGCTGGTGCGTCGCCAGCCCTCCGG
>SXZD01000309.1 GCA_005788065.1 Burkholderiales bacterium | reverse complement strand
TCAGAATAGCCCAGCATGATTTCCTGCCACTGCTGCCTTGAACCCAGCATCTCGCGATACATCGGCAAGGACAACAATGCATCCATGATGTCCGGTGCATTGCGCAGGTCATCGATGGTTTCAAACAGCGGTACGATGTTCACCGCAAGCGACCCCTTGGCAATGTCGCACAATCCTGCCTCGCGCAACATCACCATGACTTCCAGCACATCGGACACACTGGCTGCTTTTGAAATGATGCTGGTCGGTATGCAGTCAGATCCATAGCGACGGTGAGCCACGCCCGCTTCACGGACGATGTTCAGTTCCTTCACCGTCAAGGCGTCGTAGTCCATGAAAGGCGAGAACAGCAGACGTGGCGTGCGCAGTTCATGGAGCAGCACATCGACGCGTTGCGACTCAGGCAAAGACAGATAATCTGCCTCCACCCGGGCGGCCCGGAGCAGGTCTGCCACCACCGCTTCATGCACATCCGAGTTCTGCCGCAGGTCCAGCGGCGCCAGATGGAATCCGAAAATCGTCAGCGCCGTCTGCAGCTGTGCCAGACGCCCCTGCGCCAGCAACTGCGCACCATGAGAGCACAGTGACTCCGACACAATATCCAGATCGGCGAGCAACTGCGCCGGAGTCTCATACGCAGGCAATGTGGTGGATGCCGGTTTGGCCGGTGCGTACCCCAAAAGGGTTTCATGGGTAGCTGCCAGGCGGGAATAGAGTCCTACCAATGCCCGGCGATAGGGCTCGTCAGCGCGCTGCTCTGAGTCGTCGCGAGACATCTGCGCCAGTGCATGCAATGCCGGTGTCGCATCAATCAATCGTGTGCTCAGACACAACTCGGCACCCAACTGATGCAACTCGCTCAAGTAATGCGAGAGCACGGCTGCGCATTGCCGGTGCAATGTGGCTCGCAGGATGTCTGCATCGACAAACGGATTGCCGTCGCGATCACCGCCTATCCATGACGCCACCCGCATGACGGGCTGTTGCACACCGTATCGTTTTTTGAGGCGCAGTTGCATGCGCGGCAACTGTGACAGAAAAGAACTGCGGAAATAGGAAATGCCGTTATCGACTTCATCGAGCACCGACAGCTTGCTGGTGCGCAGCATGCGCGTCTGCCACAGGGTTGCCACCGCCACGCGCAGGTCGATGTCTTCATTGTCATCCGCAGACCCTTCGGGACAATCGGCAGACGAACCCGCTGCATCCATTTCACGCTGCTCGAGCAGTTCGGTGATCCTGCGCTGCAGGTCCAACACGCTCTTGCGCTGCACCTCCGTCGGATGCGCCGTCAGAACCGCACGCACATCGGCTGCCGACAGGATGTCGGTCATGCGCTGCGTCGGCTCACCGGCCTGTTGCAGGAGATAATGGAGATGATCCACCGAGCCGCGCTGCTGCGAGCGGTCAGAACGCCGGAGAGCACGGATCGAACGCAAAGCCTCGCGGTCTTCGGTCAGATTGGTCAATTGCGAAAAATAACTGAATGCGCGGATCAGGATCAGTGTCTGCTCCAGCGACAGCATATCCAGTTCAGAGCCCAGGCGCGCAAACGCATCGGGCACTGCGCCCTTCTGCAAACCGACGGACAGTTGACGCACCCGCTCCACCCGTTCAAGTGACTGCGCACCATGAAAATGCGCGATGGTCTCACCCAGCAGATGACCCAGCAGGCGACGTTCCCGGCGCCATTGCTCAGACAGGCTTTGCGGGCTCATGATGGCGTCTTCAGTTGCATTGCCTCACGCGTCAGGCGCGTGATCTCCGCCCAGTTCCCCTGTGCAATCAATTGCTGATCAACCAGCCAACTGCCACCCACACAAACCACATTGGGCAAGGCCAGATACGAAGGCGCCAGAGCGGGCGTGATGCCGCCGGTCGGACAGAAGCGCATGTCATCAAACACCGACACCCAGGCTTTCAGCATGGGGATGCCGCCGGCCTGCTCCGCCGGAAAAAATTTCAGATGCCGATATCCGAGTGACCGGGCCTCCAGCACCTCAGAGGGCGTGCAAACACCCGGCAGGAGTGGCAAACCGGACTCGAGTGCACCGCGATGGATTTCCTCGGTCAATCCGGGGCTGACTCCGAACACGGCACCGGCCTCTTGTACACGGTATACGTCGGCGCGGGATTTCAAAGTACCGGCACCCACCGACATTTCGGGGAATCGACGCACCAACAGGTCAATGCCTGCTACGGCAGCGCCGGTTCTCAAGGTAAT
Organism: Burkholderiales bacterium; assembly: GCA_005788065.1. Classification (GTDB taxonomy): domain Bacteria; phylum Pseudomonadota; class Gammaproteobacteria; order Burkholderiales; family Burkholderiaceae_B; genus SXZD01. Next base: position 1,227 of record SXZD01000309.1, on the reverse strand, counting down.
TTCAGCCACCTTGCATCCGCCTGCCAAAAGCGCATCAGCCAGCGGTACCGCATCTTCGCTACGCTGCAGCACAATGACAGGCACGATGGACCCACGATTCAAAACATCCTTGATATCTGCCGTTTCTACAGCCATGTCACAGCCCCCTCCTCAGCGGGCCTTGCGTTTCGTCGATACGCAGCAAACAGTTCCCGACCGATGCCACGGCTCTTGCCCGCAGCGGTATCGCCGTCAGACTTTGCCGCCACGCCGGCAGCCTGCTTGCGTGCTTCGATATCCTGTGCGGACACCTGCAATTGAAGCACACCGGCCACCGCATCCACATCAATCACATCGCCATCTTGCACCAAATCAATCAAACCGCCATCAACAGCCTCGGGGCACACATGAATGGCTGCAGGCACTTTGCCCGATGCACCGCTCATGCGACCGTCCGTTACCAGCGCCACTTTAAAACCCTTGTCTTGCAGCACGCTTAATGCCGGAGTGAGTTTGTGCAATTCAGGCATGCCGTTGGACTTCGGTCCCTGCCTGCGCAAAACCACCACCACATCGCGGTTCAAATCACCCGCCTTGAACGCAGCCGTAACGTCCTCCTGCGTATCGAACACCGCGGCAGGCGCACACACACGGTGATGCTCCGGTGCCACGGCAGAGACTTTCATCACGCAGCGACCCAGATTACCCTGCAGCAGTCGCACACCACCGGTGGGACTGAAGGGCTGCGATACCGGTCGCAGGACAGACAGATCGCTGCTGTCACGCAACCACGGACGGGCTGCATCTTCCAGCGTCTGTCCGGATACGGTCATCACATCGCCATGCATGAGCCCTGCTGCGCACAACCGCGCAATCACCCATTGCGGTCCGCCACAGGCTTCAAAAGCGTTCACGTCCGCTTCGCCGTTGGGGTACACGCGTGCCAGCAGCGGTGTGCTTGCGGACAACTCATCAAAATCTGTCCAGTCAATGAGAATGCCCGCTGCACGCGCCACGGCAATCCAGTGAATGAGGTGGTTGGTCGACCCGCCGGTTGCGATCAGTGCCACCATGGCATTGACGATGCAACGTTCATCGACCATCTCGCCGAGGCACAGTCCACTGTCACGCAAACTCAGAACAGACCGCACCGCCTGCTGTACGAATGCACGCCGCTGCGGACTGTCAGGCGCATGAAACGCAGAGTCTGGCACATGCAGTCCCATGGCTTCCAGCAGCATCTGGTTG
>SXZD01000308.1 GCA_005788065.1 Burkholderiales bacterium | reverse complement strand
GTGAACCCGCAGAAGCGCCGACGCGGCCTCAGCCGTGTGTGGCACGCGCTGTTCTATTCGCTGGCCGGACTGCGCGCCGGCTGGGGCGAGCCCGCCGGATCGACCCCTCATGCCAGACACATCCCCAGCTGCATTTTCAGCAGCATCGCCCGTTTCCCGAAGGTTTGACGCCATCGTTGTCGGGGCAGGCATTGTTGGCCTGTGCGCCGCCGCATTGCTGGGGCGCCACCACAAAAGCGTGGCGCTGGTGGCGCCGGCCTTGGCGGCATTCAAGCCAAGCGATGCCCAGCGCTTTGACCCCCGCGTGTATGCCATCTCCGGCAAGTCCCAGCGCTTCCTGGCCGATATCAAGGCGTGGGATGCCTTGCCTGTGCAGCGCGTTACGGCCGTGACCGGTATGGATATCTGGGGCGACGATACCCGCAACGACGCGCTGACCCTGCGTGCCCGCGACAGCGGCATGGAGGCCGTTACCTGGATTGCTGAGCAGCAAAGCCTGCTGGACGCGCTGGAGATGGTGGCCAAATTCACGCCAGGGCTGATCCGTGTGATGGACCGTGTCAGCAAGCTTGAGTGCCTCTCACAGGACTCAGCTGGTTCAGGTCGTGCTTGGCGTCTGCAAACAGCCTCTGGCGACGTGCTGGAAGCGCCGGTTGTGGTGGCCGCAGACGGCGCCAACAGCGCAGTGCGCGCCGCTGCATTGCTGGATTTTGCGGTGGAAGACTATAACGCGCTGGGAGTGGTGGGTACTTTCCGGCAGGAACTTGCACACGACGGTGTGGCTCGGCAGTGGTTTCTGGGTAGCAGCGTTTTGGCTCTACTGCCGCTGCCTGATCAATGCGTATCCATGGTGTGGTCCATGGACGCGCATCAACACGCGCAATGGCAAAGGGATGATGCAGCCGCCATGGCCCGCCGTGTCATGCAGGCAGCAGACGGTCGGGTTGCCGACGTCACCGGGCAATTGCAGCCGTGCGGCGAACTGGCCGCCTATCCTCTGCGTCACGGTGTTGCTCCCCTGTGGTTTGCAGATGGTGTGGTGCTGTTGGGCGATGCGGCGCATTTGGTGCATCCGCTGGCCGGGCAGGGCTTGAACATCGGTGTTGAGGACGTGGCCGACTTTGCTGCCGTGATTGAAGCCGGGTTTTCAGATGCGGCATTGCGCGCATGGCAGCGCCAGCGCAAGGCAGGAGCGCAGCCTATCCATTGGCTCACCCACGGGCTCAATGGCCTGTTCCGGGTTGAATTGCCCGGCGCACAATGGTTGCGAAACACGGGCATGCAGATGGTCAATCAGGTACCGGCACTCAAGCGTTGGCTGGTAGGGCAGGCGATGCGGTGACGCAGGGCTGCGGGTGCCGGGGTCCGGTTTGCGATCCTGCCACCCAGCTTGATTTTGCGTCACATGCATTCCACCCGTGAGCAGGCAGACGGCATTACAATTCATATGATCTTCGCTTCGATAGTGTGTGCAAGCGTAGAGGCCCCAAACCCCGAAGGAAGTTTCATGCAGTCTACCCCCAGTCGTACCTCCAGCCGCCTGCTAAGTCCCGTTGCCCGTCTGGCAACAGGCCTTGTATGCGCCCTTGTGCTCAATACGCTGCCCGCCCATGCAGAAATGGCCGTTCAACCGGTACCCAAAGCCACGGCAGACCGTATCGTTGCCCAAGTGGAAAAGCTCATCGGCCCCGGTTACAAGGTCAGCAGCATCTTCAAAACGCCGATCCTCGGTGGGCTCTATGAACTGCGGGTGGGCGACAACCTGCTCTACACCGACGAGGCCGTGTCGTATCTGTTCTCCGGCAATGTGTTCGACGGAAAAAGCTTCGACAACGTGACGGAGGAGCGCTTGAGCCGCCTCACCGCCGTGCCCTTCAACGAATTGCCCCTCGACCTGGCTTTCAAAACCGTCAATGGCAAAGGCACGCGCAAGCTGGCCGTGTTTGAAGACCCCAACTGCGGTTACTGCAAGCGCTTTCGCCGCACGCTGGCTGAGGTGGATGACGTCACCATCTACACCTTTGTGGTGCCCTTGCTGGGGCCCGACTCGCTGGCCAAAACCAGGGCGCTGATGTGCAGCAGCGACAAGGCAAAATTGTGGGACGATTGGATGCTGCGTAACAAAGCGCTGCCCACCGAGGCCAACTGCAAGTCGGATGCCACCGAGAAACTGATTGCCTTGCGCAGCAAATTGAATGTTTCAGGTACGCCCACCGTGTTTTTTGCAGATGGGTCGCGTCTGGCCGGCGCTGCGCCTAAAGAGCAGATCGAGCAGCGTCTGGTGGCGGCAGCGAAGGTGGCGATGAAGTAAAAAAGGAACCCCCGGGGTCAAATGACGCTGGGGCTTTCGAGGTCGAGGTAAACCGCATCGCGAGAACTGGCCAGCGCCAGTGCAAAAGTGGTTTTACCCACCTGACGCGGGCCGATCAGTGCGAGTGCAGGGTTGGCATCAAGCAAAGTACTGGCTTCTGCCAGAGTCCGCCGAGGTATGGTGGGTGTTTTCATTTATGCGGATCTAACATTCTATGTAAGATTTGCAGGGATTTTCCGTTGGTGTCAGCCCCCCGGCACCGCTCCTTTTGGCCACAGCATCCACATTTTCATGGGCTGGCGGGTCACCCCTGCCAATTCCGCCGGCGCCGCGCCCCATCCCCAGAACATATCGGCGCGCACCCGTCCGCGGATGGCGCCGCCCGTGTCTTGCGCCAGCACCAAACGGTTGAAGGCGGCCTTGTTGAGCGGATGTTCGCTGTTCACAAATACCGGGCTGCCCAAACTGATGATGTTGGGATCTATGGCAATGGAGCCTTCCGGCACCAGCGGAACGCCGAGGCTACCATTGGGGCCTTCGTTCGGGTTGGTCAGCGCGGTTTCCTTGAAAAACACCACGCTGGGGTTTTCATTCAGAAGCGCAGGCAGGTCTTTCGGGTTTTGAGCGGCCCATTTGCGTATGCCCGGGATGGTGGCCTCCTCGGGTGTCAGCACACCGCGGTTGACCAGCACCTTGCCGATGGCCACATACGGGTGTCCGTTCTGGTCGGCATAGCCCAGTCTCACGGTCTGTCCGCCTTCCAGTTCAATGCGGCCAGAACCTTGCACCTGCAGCAGAAATGCGTCCAAGGCGTCGTCCACATACACCAGGGGTTCTGTTTTGCGTTCGCCGATGGTTTCCCATTGTCCGCGGTTGGGGTAGGCAACCAGCTTGTTGCCCTCAAGCCGTCCGCGCAGGCGCATGCCCTTCAGACTCGGGTACACATCGGCCAGGTCAACCGTGATCAGGTCGCTGGGTACCGGAAAGAGCGGGTGTTTGAAACTGCCCTGTTTCTGGCGGCTGCCCTTGAGCATGGGTTCAAAATAGCCGGTCAGCAGGCCCTGGGTTTGCCCGTCTTCCTGCACCACCTGCCACACATCAAACTTGGCCTCGAACCACTGGCGGGCGGTTGTCTTTTCCGGTTTCTTGCTGTTGACCACTCCTTCGCAGATTTTGCGAAGATCAGGTGAGGATGCCTTGCGCTTGATGACCTGCGGGCACTGGTTTTTGAAATTCAGGTAAGCCGTGGTGAAGTCTTGTGTGTCCCAATCGGGAAGGTCTGTAAAATCGGCGCGGCGGAACGGTGGCTCTGACGGTTTGCGCTCAGGCTCAACAGCCGCAGTGCCTGGCGCTGTAGCACCTGATGATGCGCCGCCCGCAGCAGGGGTTCCGGTGCTGGGCGGTTTCGGTTTGGCGATGGTCGGTTTTGGTGGTGTCTGCGCACAGGCAGACAGCAGCAGCAAAGCTGCAATGAGTGCGTTGGAGAGGTAATTCATGGCCCTGTTGATTCTGGAAATGTTGCTGGCACTGGCTGTGATAGTCGGTATTATGGTCTGGACGCTGAAAACACGCACGGACACGCCGGTCGATGCCCTGGAAGAGCCGCAAGAGAAGACGGGGGGTGCGGATGCTGCGGGGCCGTCGGCCGCGCCTGACAAAAAATCCTGATAATTTGAGAAAACCCTCGTTTGAAAAAAGCGCCGGTCAGTCCTCCAGCCGTAAAGAACGCGGGAACTGAAACACGCTTTTTGCAAAATCAATGCAGCGTACGCGGCATGTTCAGTTCAAATGTCTTGATCTGCGCATCAAACTCGTGCCCATCCTCAGCCTTGCAGTGGTAAGTGCCATGCATGCTGCCCATGGGCGTTGAAAGCGGGCATGCGCTGGTGTATTCGAAGGCCTCTCCCGGTTTGAGCACGGGTTGCACGCCCACCACGCCAGAGCCCTTGACTTCCTGCAACCTGCCAAACGCGTCGGTGATCACCCAGTGCCGCGTCAGCAATTGGGCTGTGACGTTGCCCGTGTTGCGGATGACCACGGTGTAGGCAAACACATACGGACCATTGGCCAGACTGGACTGTTCCTCAATGAACTCGGTACTGACAGTGACAGACAGGCTGTACTCTTTCGCTTCGCTCATGACGGTACAATGATGGTTTATCGGGAGGCGTGCCCGGTGAGCCCGGCGGCATCGGTGTATCTCACCGTCCGCCATTGCTCAGTACTGGCACGCTCCTAGTGTACCAAGCCTTTCCGATCCAGGAGTTTTTTGTTCATGTCCTACGTCATTGCCCCCAGCCTGCTGTCTGCCGATTTTTCCCGCTTGGGCGAAGAAGTCCGCAACGTCATTGCAGCCGGCGCAGACTGGATCCACTTTGACGTCATGGACAACCACTACGTTCCCAATCTGACGGTGGGCCCTCTGGTGTGTGATGCTATTCGCCCCCACACCACGGTCCCCATCGATGTGCATCTCATGGTGCGTCCGGTAGACCGCATCATCCCCGACTTTGCCAAAGCGGGTGCCAACCTCATCAGCGTTCACCCCGAGGCCACTGATCATTTGGACCGCACCTTGGGCCTCATCCGCGACAGCGGTTGTCAGGCCGGTGTGGTGTTCAATCCGGCCACGCCGCTGACATGGCTTGATCACGTCATGAACCGCATCGACCTGGTGCTCATCATGTCGGTCAACCCTGGTTTCGGTGGGCAGTCTTTCATCGCAGAGGCGCTGAACAAAGTCAGCGCCGTGCGCCAGCGCATCGATGCGCATGTGGCCAAGGGCGGACAGCCCATTCGCCTTGAGGTGGATGGGGGTGTGAAGGGCAGCAATATTGCAGCGGTTGCTCGCGCCGGCGCCGACACGTTTGTGGCGGGCTCAGCCATTTTCGGTCAGCCTGACTATCGCGCTGTCATTGAGCACATGCGCAGCGAACTGGCAGGGGCGAAGCGATGAAATACCCGTCAAGCTGTCGCGCCGTCATGTTCGACCTTGACGGCACCTTGCTGCATACAGCGCCCGACCTGGCAGACGCGGTCAACGCCATGCTCACCGAACTGGGCCGCGACAATCTGCCCGAACAAACGGTGGCCAATTACGTCGGCAAGGGTGCAGAAAACCTCATTCACCGCAGTCTTACCGGCACGCTGACCGACCGCGCTGAGGCAGCCTTGTTCCACATGGCGCACGACAGTTTCACCCGCCATTACACACGCCTGAACGGGCAGCGCGCTGCATTTTATGAGGGTGTTATCGACGGCTTGAATGAACTCGCCAACATGGGTTTGAAACTGGCGGTGGTCACCAACAAGCCTTCGCGCTACACCATGCCCCTGCTTGAGCGCACGGGCATCCTCGGCCGTTTCGTCACCGTGGTCAGCGGCGACACCTGCGAGCGCAAAAAGCCCGACGCCATGCCGATTGCGCATGCGTGTGCCCAGATGGGTGTGCAAACGGCGCATGCGCTGATGATCGGCGACAGCATCAATGACGCTCAAGCGGCGAACGCTGCGGGCAGTCTCTGCTGGTTGCTGCCATATGGCTATAACGAGGGCAATCCGATTGAGCAGACGCCGTGCGACGGTTACATTCAAACCATCGCACAGGCCGCTGCATTGCTGAGGGCTGCGGCATGATAGACCGTTCCACTTTTGCGCAGTTGGCCTCTGAAGGCTATAACCGCATCCCATTGGTCGAGTCTCATTTTGCAGACCTCGACACACCGCTGTCGCTGTATCTGAAACTGGCCAACAAGCCTTACAGTTTTCTGCTCGAATCGGTTGTGGGTGGCGAGCGTTTTGGTCGATATTCTTTCATCGGCTTGCCTGCCCGCACACGGCTGGAAGTGCAGGGGCTTGAAACACGCGTCATCACCGATGGTACAGTAACAGAAGCTGCATCCGGCGACCCGCTGCATTTCATCGAGCAGTACCATGGTCGTTTCAAGGTGCCACCGCTGCCGGGCTTGCCGCGGTTTTGCGGCGGCCTGTGCGGTTACTTCGGATATGAAACGGTTCGTCTGATCGAGAAGCGTCTGGCAGCAGGCGCAAAGCCTGACGACATCGGCATTCCGGACATTCTGCTCACGCTCACCGACCGGCTTGCCGTGCTGGATAATCTAAAAGGCCGCATTGATCTCATCGTCTATGCAGACCCTGCTCAGCCCGACGCGTACGACCGTGCGGTCGATGAGTTAACTCAACTGCGGGCGCAATTGCGTGCACCGTTGGCATTGCCGTTGAGTGGTCCCGGCACACCCACGCCGGTGGAGCGAATTTTTCCGAAAGCCGACTTTCTCAAGGCGGTGGGTCGTTGCAAAGAGTACATCGCTTCAGGCGACGTCATGCAGGTGGTGATTGGCCAACGCCTGAGTCGCAAGTTCGATCAGTCGCCACTCGCACTCTATCGTGCGCTGCGCTCGCTCAATCCGTCGCCTTACCTGTTTTACTACGACATGGGCGACCACCATGTGGTGGGCTCATCTCCCGAAATTCTGGTTCGCCAGGAAAGCCGTACCAATGCCGGCGGTGGTGACGATGCAGTGGTCACTGTGCGTCCCATCGCAGGAACGCGTCCGCGTGGTAAAACGCCTGAACACGACGTGGCCTTGGCAGAAGAGTTGCTGGCCGACCCCAAAGAAATTGCAGAGCACGTCATGTTGATCGACCTTGCTCGCAACGACGTGGGCCGCATTGCGCAGATAGGCTCTGTGAAAGTGACAGAGAAACTCGTCATCGAGAGGTATTCGCATGTCATGCACATCGTCAGCAATGTCGATGGTTTGCTGCAGCCGGGTTTGAGTGCCATGGATGTGCTCAAAGCCACCTTCCCCGCAGGCACCTTGTCGGGTGCGCCCAAGGTGCGTGCCATGGAAATTGTGGATGAGCTAGAGCCCACGCGCCGCGGTGTGTATGGTGGTGCCTGCGGGTATTGGAGTTTCAGTGGTGCCATGGATGTGGCCATTGCCATCCGGTCGGGCATCATCAAAGACCATGTGCTGTATGCGCAGGCGGGTGCCGGCATTGTGGCCGACTCGGTGCCCGAGAGCGAATGGCTGGAAACTGAAAACAAAGCGGCAGCTGTCATGCGGGCGGCCGAGCAGGTGCAGGCGGGCTTGGATGCCTGAGGTTGTTGCTAATAAGGGACTTGTCGCTACGGGGCTTGTCAGCAGGTCTGTTCAGGTCGCTGGTCCAAGCTCTCGCGACAATTCCGGGTGCTTCAATATCAGATGGAACAGGCACAAAACGCCGCCGGGCGGTGAAAACCGACCCTGCTCCCAATCTCTCAGTGTAGCGACTGGGGTTTGAATCCGGTCTGCAAATTCTGCCTGCGTCATGCCTGTTTTTTCTCTGGCCTGTCGTACGAGAATCTGCTCCGGGGTGTGAATCCGCCCCAGCCCCTCTTGCGCTTCCTGTAGTGCCTGCTTCAGCCCGGGGATTGTTTCTCCTGCATCTGCTTCGATGGTTTGAATCATCTTGTCGAGATTGACCTTTTTACGGCTCATGTCACCTCCCTTTTCTGATGGCTGATGGCAGCATGTTTGTTTTTTGCGATTTCGCATAGACGGTCAGCAGGACGATGCGCTTATGCTCATCCAAGGTGAAATAAATAATGCGCAAACCGCCGGATTTGCCCTGCCCTGCGCGCCCCCAGCGAACCTTTCGTGCACCTTCAGCGCCAGGAATCAAGTCTCCCGCCAGCGGATGACTTGCTATCCATTCGATAAAATCGAGATGTTCGTCTTCAGACCAGAGGGTTTCTGCCTGTTTTTGGAATGTTGGAGTTTCAACGACGGTGCACAGCATGTAAGTTATACGGGATTCCCGTATCTTGTCAAGATTTGAATGGTTTATGAAGCAGGCGACGTTGGTGGGTGCTTGCAGGTGCCCTAAGGTGTCGCCTGTCCTGTCCTCTTTAAGTGACAATCGGGCGTGTTGGGTTCCATTGGCGGGGCGATTGATGTCTTTCGCAGGTTTGCTCCTTGGATAGTCGACCCTGTAGTGCCGCCGTCATTTTTCGATGGGCAAGTGGGGGTTTTTGTCTCCCGTTTTACCCCCGCCTCATTCTGGGCGACAATCTCCCCCTGAGAGTTTCTGCGCTTACGGTGCCCT
>SXZD01000307.1 GCA_005788065.1 Burkholderiales bacterium | reverse complement strand
TCAACATTGTTGCTCTGATGATTGTGCCCTTACTGTGAGGTTACCCTTTCTGACATACCGGGCAGCCCTGTGTGGCTGCCTTTTTTTCGCCTGTGCCAGCGGCTTTGCCCAAGAGCCTGAAGCCCCCACGCGCATCAAGGCAGAGCCTGTCAATATTCCGGGCAGCACCGATGCAAAACGCTGGATGATCGTCGCAGCCAACCGCTATGCCAGCGAAGCGGGTGCCGACATCCTGCGAAAAGGCGGCAGCGCGGTGGATGCCGCCATCGCGGCGCAATGGGTGCTCAATCTGGTTGAACCGCAATCCTCCGGCATCGGCGGCGGGGGATTCATGCTCACCTGGCATCAAAAAACCCAGAAACTGCAGGCATGGGACGGGCGCGAAACGGCACCATCGGCCGGTCGTATTGACGATTACCGGGACGCGGAGGGCAAAGCGCTGCCTTTCGCCGATGTGGTGCGCGAGGGCAAGGCCGTGGGCGTACCGGGATTGACCGCCCTGCTCTGGCAAACCCACGCGCAGCACGGAAAGCTGCCATGGAACACGCTGTTTGAGCCCGCCATCAACCTGGCCGAAAACGGATTTTTTGTATCGCCCCGCCTGCAGTCACTGCTTGAGAACGACAAGCTTCTGAAAGAGGACGTGCATGCGGCCGAGCTGTATTACCCCAATGACAAAGCGGTGCAGAGCGGTATCTACATCCGCAATCCGGCCCTGGCACAGACCCTGCGCAAACTGGCTTCAAGCGGCAACAAAGGGTTTTATCAAGGGGACATGCCGCGGCAGATCATCGCGGCCATCCGCAACAAGACCGGTAGCCCATCGCGTCTGCAGGAGAGCGATTTTCAGAACTACCGCGCCGTCGAACGCGCACCGGTCTGCAGCGTCGTACTGAAAATGCAGGTGTGTGGCATGCCACCGCCTTCAGCAGGCGGCATCGCCGTGTTGCAGATGCTCCAATTGCTTGAGATGCAGCATGCGGGCCGTGATGCCAAGCCCCTGCTGCGGCAGGCAGGACTGACAACGCAATGGAACGTTGGCCAACTCGGCCCCTGGATGACCGCCAGTCGTCTGGCGTATGAAGACCGGTTGCGCCATGTGGGCGACCCCGATCGCGTTGATGTCCCGGTGGCCCGGCTCATCAGCCAGCCCTACCTGCAGCAGCGCCTGACCGGTTTCAGCCTCTCCGGTGCGCTGCCAGCCAGGGACGAGCGGCCATCGACCACGCACCTGTCGGTTGTCGATGCGGAGGGCAATGCCGTGGCACTGACCAGCTCCATCGAAGACCAGTTCGGCTCGCGGATCATGGTCAACGGATTTCTGCTGAACAACCAGTTGACGGATTTTGATCTGCGTCCTCCACAGCGCGGCGCAGCACCCGGCCCCAACGCGTTCGAGCCCGGCAAACGCCCCCGCAGTTCGATGGCACCGACCATCGTACTGAGCAATGACAAACCGCAACAGGTGCTGGGCATCATCGGCTCGCCTGGAGGCCCGCAGATTCCGTCCTACATCGCCTCCCGACTGTATGCCCACTGGTGGGGCAGCCATGCGCCCGCCCAGTCGGTGGCGGCTCCGCACATCACCTTGCGGGAAAGCCGTCTGGACATCGAGAGCGGTCAGTTGGACATGATCAGCATCAAGGGGCTGCGGGATGTCCTGCCCGCCGGCCCGGGACGGGACGACATCCCGGTCAATCTGACACCGCAGACCAGCGGAATTGCATGGATCATCCGCACACAGGCGGGCTGGCAAGGCGTTGCAGATCCGCGACGGGAAGGTGTGGCGCTGGGCGACTGACGGCTCAGGCGGTCGGGCGTCTGAGCAGGCGGCGCGGAGTCAGTCCGCTGGCGGCCAGCAGGGCAAAATACACGGCGCCCGCCCCTGCCACCACGGCCATGACCATGGCAATGCGCAAAGCGGGGCTGTCAGCCAGGGCGATCCAGTCAATGCCGTCTGCCACATGCAGCAGCAGTCCCGCCATCACCATGGAGGCAGCGATCACCTTGATGATGAAACTGCCCCACCCCGACTCGGCCTGATAGACCCCGCGTTTTCTCAAACCCCACCAGAGCACGGCCGCATTGAGCATGGCACCCAGGCCGATGGACAACGGCAGGCCCGCATGCCCCAACAACGGCACGGTCACCAGATTCATGAGCTGGGTGGCGATGACCACTGCAATGCCGATTTTGACGGGCGTGCGGACGTCCTGGCGGGCATAAAACCCCGGCGCCAATACCTTGACCGCAATCAAGCCCATCAGCCCGGCGCTGTAGCCCAGCACCGTCTGACGCGTCATCTCGACATCGTGGGCATCAAACCGTCCGTAATGAAACAGCATGGCCGTCAGCGGTTCGCCAAAGGTGGCCAGCCCCGCGGCCGCCGGCAATGCCAAGACCACCGTGATGCGCAGCCCCCAGTCGATCAACTGGCTGACCTGCGCCGTGTTGCCCGCCGCATTGGCACGCGAGAGTGCGGGCAGCAAAACGGTACCAAGGGCCACGCCAAGCATGGCGGTGGGAAACTCCATGAGCCGGTCTCCAAACGAGATCCACGACACGCTGCCGGCCTGCAGATGAGAGGCAATCTGCGTATTGATGATCAGGCTGATCTGCGCCACAGAAACGGCCAGGCTGGCTGGCAGCATCTGCCTGACGATTCGTCTGACCGTTTCATCGGCCCAGGCCTGCCGCAGCCGCGAGGGCAAAAAACCGATGCCCAGCGGCATGCCGATGGCACGCACCGCCCAGGCCTGCATGACCAGTTGCAGGATACCGCCAGCAACCACAGCCCCCGCCAGCGCATACACCGGCTGATCAAGGTGCGGCGATACAAACAGGACGGCGGCGATGAAACAGAGGTTGAGCAAGACCGGCGTGAAAGCCGGCACGGCAAAACGCCGGAAGGTATTGAGCACGCCGGAGGCCAGCGCCACCAGCGAAATGAGCAGGATATACGGAAACATCCATCGCGTGAGCACGACCGTAAGCTCAAAGGTTGCCGGATCTGACTGCAAACCGCTGGCCATCACCCAGACCAGCCCGGATGCACCAAGAACGCCGGCGATGCTGACCAGACCCAGCAGCCAGAACAGGCAGGTGGCAACATGCTCGACCAGCACGCGGGTTCTGTCATCGCCCTCCTGCTGGTTGACCTGCGCCAGGATGGGTACGAAAGCCTGCGAGAAGGCACCCTCGGCAAACAGGCGACGCAACAGGTTGGGAATGCGGAAGGCCACAAAAAAGGCGTCCGTATCGGCTCCGGCCCCCAGCATGCGGGCTGTGAGGGTTTCGCGCAGCAGGCCGGTGACACGCGACAGCAGTGTCAAGGCGCTCACGGTCATGGCGGCTTTAAGAATATTCATGGGGTGGATTGTAGCGAATCCGGAAAGAGGTTATACTTACAGGCTTTCCCGTCGTCACACCATTTGACTGAGTTATTTCATGGCAAATACCGCACAAGCACGCAAGCGCGCCCGTCAGGCCGTCAAGCAAAACGCCCACAATTCGGCGCTGCGCTCCATGATGCGCACCGCCATCAAGCGCGTCCGCCAGGCTGTTGAAACCGGCGACAAAGCCGCTGCAGCAGATGTTCTGCGCAACACCACCAGCATCCTCGACCGCGTGGCCGACAAGCAGATCATCCACAAAAACAAGGCCTCACGTCACAAGTCGCGTCTGGCCGCCGCTGTCAAGGCAATGGCCTGATTCAAAGGTCTGCCTTCCGGTCAATCCCCACGGATTGACTGCGATACCGAGGCCATGGCTGTCTGTACATGATCTGATGGACATGACAGTTTGGCCCTGATCCCCTGATGATGCGGGCGTCTCATTCGAGGCGCCTTCATTTTCTTTAGCCGACACATCCCTACCGGGCAGGCTCAGCCCCCGGCACATCAGCGATCCGGCAAAGAGCAAGCGGCTACCAGCACCAGGTCGTTGTCCTGAGCGAAGTTCAGCAAAAAGTTATAGGCCATGGGCTCCAGTTCATTGAGCCGCTCGTCCACGACCACGCAGCGCAGATCTCCCACCATGATGGGTCGCACATAGGGCGAATACTGTGGCCGGTTACCCTCTTCCCAATCATCATCCGGCGCGAAGCGGGACATCACACCGCACAGGCGCTCTGCCCAGTCAGACGGACGGAACACTTTGCCGGATTGCGTCACACCCTGAATGAAAAACTCCTTGTGACTGTCGGTGGGCTTGCCCGCCATGGGGGGTCTCCGTGAAAGGAAGTGGTGCTGAGTTGATGGGAGCCTGGGCAGTGAGTCACCCAGCGCACCCGTTACAACATCGCGTGTGCAGACCAGAATTATACCGGGTCTGCGCTTAAACCCTTAACCCAGCGATCATACAGGCGGCGCGTGTGAATGCGCATGTTGGCGCAACGCGACTGAAGATTGTTCAAGATCTCCTCGGCAGACTGCACGGCTACCGGATCATGGGCGAGCGCATGGCAGATGTCCTCGCCGCCCTTGGCCACCCAACGCTCCACCAGATCGGATGTCATCTCGACATGACACTGCATGCCCAAGTGAGCGACCTGACCCTGCTTTTCGATGACAAAGGCCTGATGTTCGCAATAACGGCCGGTCAGCAAAGGCTGGGCATTCTGCGGCCATCCAAACGTGTCGCCATGCCATTGGAAAGCGGGAATGGAACCGTGCTCAAGACCCAGCCAGTCGTTTCCCAGTCGCGGATCGGACACCTGCAATTGTCCCCAGCCCAGCTCTTTGCGAACATGTTGCCGCACCGTTGCACCGAAGGCCTTGGCCATGAGTTGGCCGCCCAAACAGTGCCCGATGACAGGCTTGGCTGTGCTGTCGGCCTGACGGACAAGCTGGCAGACAGGCTCTATCCAGTCCAGCGGGTCATTGACGCTCATCTCCCCGCCCATCAACCCCAAACCGGAAAAAGGCTGCATGGAAGGGGGCGGCGCCTGCCCTTGATCAATGCGCACCAGCACCCACGGGATACCATTCTCGGTGAGGTACTCACCGAAAAAACCGGGCTCTACATCGGGCGAATGCTGCAAAACCAGAACGGGCAACATCCGGATCAACTCAGCGGTTTGATACAGTGGCGCAACCCGTGCGCCACCTCAGCCCTGTCAGGCCGGACGCTCAATGCGCGCATAAGCGGAGTGGTTGTGTATGGACTCGAAATTTTCAGCTTCCAGCACATAGGCACCCACGGACGGATGTGAATTCAGACGCAAGGCGATGTCGCGCACCAGGTCCTCGACGAACTTGGGGTTTTCATAGGCGCGCTCGGTGACGAACTTTTCGTCCGGACGCTTGAGCAAGCCGTACAGTTCGCAGGACGCTTCGTCTTCAACCAGACGGATGATCTCTTCAAACGACACGGAATCGCGTACCTCGGCACGCACCGTGACGTGCGAACGCTGATTGTGCGCACCATAGTCCGAGATTTTCTTGGAACAGGGACACAGGCTGGTGACCGGCACCAACACGGTGACCCACACACGCGTGCTGTCGCCCCTGACTTCGCCTTCCAGCGTAATCTGGTAATCCATCAGACTGACCACGCCCGATACAGGCGCAGCCTTGGATACGAAATAAGGAAACCGGGCCTGTATGCGACCGGATGGCGCCTCAAGCTTTTGCGCCATCTCCACCAGCAATCTGCGGAAAGAAGCGATGTCTACCGACCCTTCCAAACCCTCGAGCAGCGCGATGAAGCGCGACATGTGCGTGCCCTTCTGGTCTGCGGGCAGATACACCGTCATCTCGAAATCTGCGACGGTGGCGCTTTCAATGCCATCGGGGCGCCGAACGACCAAGGGATAGCGAACGGAACGAACACCCACGGCCTGAATCGGAATCTGGCGGGTGTCCTGCGTGCTCTGCACATCCGGCATGGGAGTTTCGGGAACCATGTTCACCACGGCGCTGGGGTCTCGACTGTTCATTTTCTTCTTTCAAAATGCAGGGATGCTGCGATGTGTCTCACAACGCCCCCGGTACTGCCGACATCCTGACCTGACTTGCGCGACAGGATGCCTTCAAAACGTTTCATGATGCTGTTGCGGATGCCCTCTGCATCCAGACCTTCCAATGACATGAGCAAAGCGGGGTCGCCATGATCAATGAAACGGTCGGGCAACCCGAGTTGCAGCACCGGGATATCGACACCCGCAGCCTGCAGGCATTCGATCACGGCACTTCCGGCCCCGCCCATGATGCAGCCGTCTTCGATCGTGACCGGTGCATCGTGTGTACGGGCCAATTCAAGCACCAGCGCCTCATCCAGCGGTTTGACAAAGCGCATGTCGGCCAAGGTCAGGTCAAGCTCGTCGGCCACACTGCGGGCGGTACAGACGAGCGTGCCAAAACCGAGAATGGCGATACGGCCGGCAGCAGCAGTGTCTGCCGCGCGGACGGCGTCGCTGTCTGCAAGCTCTCGGGAGTCGCGCACGAGCACGCCTTTGCCAAGCGGCAGCACGTCGAGCCCGGTAGAAAGCGGCACGCCCGCACCTGAGCCGCGGGGATAACGCACAGCTGCCGGCCCCTTGTGCTGATATGCCGTGGTCAGCAGGCCGCGACAGGCCTGTTCGTCCGACGGAGTTGCAATGACCATGTTGGGTATGCAACGCAGATAAGCAATATCGTAATTACCGGCATGCGTGGCACCATCTGCACCCACCAGGCCGGCGCGATCCAGCGCAAAAGTGACATCGAGGTTCTGCAGTGCCACGTCGTGAATGAGTTGGTCGTAGGCGCGCTGCAGG
>SXZD01000306.1 GCA_005788065.1 Burkholderiales bacterium | reverse complement strand
CTCTTGCCCACGCCGCCTTTTCCTGAAGTCACTACGATGACACGACTCACGCGGGTCTCCCTTTCACTGGTGTCGCTGTTAGCGGATGTTCAACGGCTCAATCTTCAGATGTGAGGCCTGGTTTTCGAGGTGGATCTTGACGGGGTTGTTCTCGCAGTCCGCGGGAAACCCGTTTTCGAATGTGAGGTAATAGCCCGCGATGGCGACCAGTTCTGGTGCGAAGCTGGTGGCGATGATGCGTGCCTTGGAGTTGCCACTGGCGCCGGCCAGTGCCCGCCCACGCAAGGTGCCATAGATGTGGATGTTGCCGTCGGCGATGATTTCAGCCCCCGGGTTGACTGACCCCATGACCACCGCGTCGCAGCCCTTGGCATAGATTTTTTGCCCGGAACGGACAGGCTGGTCGATGACCATGGTGGGCGCCCCCGTGGAGCCGGCAGTTGCTTCGGCGACCGGGCCGGCTGCCGCGGCAGTGGACGTGTCGGGCGTCGGAGTGGCCGCTGGGGTTGTGGTTGTTGTGTTAATGGTTGATTTTCCGGACGGATCTGTCCCGTGGCCAGCACCCGCCGCTGCAGTGGCAGACATCGTGGTCGCCGGGGCAGCCGATTCATCACTGTGACCTGCATCTTCCAGCAGCGTGATGCCGGCAGCCTCCAGGCTGTCATGTAACGCGGCAGGCCAGTTGCGTGCGCCGGCCAGCAACAGGCCAGACTGCCGTGCTGCCTGTACCAGTTCTGCAAAGGGCGGCGCGTCAGCCTGCGTCCATGCGCTGCCGTCAAGCACGGCCACTTCGCCGGCGTAGACGCCACCGGAACCGGTGCCGACGCGGCGGATGAATTGGGCGAGCAGATCTGCAGGCTCAGCCGGCAGCAAATGCACGGCGACGCAGTTCAGGCGGGAAAACCTGACTTCAACAGGGGAACGGGACACAGAGACTTCCGATCGTCAGGTGGGAACCCGCTTGAGCATTTCCATGCCGACCTTGCCTTCTGCGATTTCGCGCAGGGCTGTGACGGTGGGTTTGTCCTTGGAGTCCACCTTGGGGGTGTGACCCTGCGCCAGCATGCGGGCGCGGTAAGTTGCTGCAAGCGCGAGCTCGAAGCGATTGGGGATATTCTTCAGGCAGTCCTCAACCGTAATGCGGGCCATCTATTTTCCTAACGTAATGATTTAAATACCGAATTCTTCGAATTGGGGGGTGTGGCGGGCGCGTTGCTGCGCAAAGCGGCAACGTGCAGAAGATATCACGGATTTTAACCCTTGAAGGGCGGTTTGAAAATCGTCATTGATGATGACAAAGTCGTACTGGGGCGCTTGGGCCAGTTCCTGGCCGGCTGCCGCCATGCGCCGTGCGATCACCTCTTCGCTGTCGGTGCCCCGGCCGCGCAGTCGTCTCTCCAGTTCGGTCAGCGATGGCGGCAAAATGAAGATGGACACCGCTTCTGGCAGCAGTTTCATCACCTGTCGCGCACCTTGCCAATCGATTTCCAGCAGCACGTCCTGGTCGGCTGCCATCTGCTGCTCGATGAACTTGCGCGAGGTGCCATACCAGTTGCCGTGCACGTGAGCATATTCCAGAAAATCACCCTGATCCTTCATGGCCGAGAATGTCGTCACATCGGTGAAGTGGTAATGCTCGCCGTTGCGCTCTCCGGCACGCGGTGCCCGGGTGGTGTGCGAGACCGACAGACGGATGTCGCGGTCTTCTGCCAACAGGGATTTGACCAGCGTGGATTTGCCCGCACCGCTTGGCGCACTGATGATGTAGAGACTGCCTGCATATGAAGCCACGACCGCTTACTCCAGATTCTGCACCTGCTCGCGCAGTTGCTCGATCAGCACTTTCAGTTCGATGGAGGTCTGCGTCTGCTCGATCGCAGTGGACTTGGATCCCAGCGTGTTGGCTTCGCGGTTCAGTTCCTGCGTGAGAAAGTCCAGCCGCTTGCCCACCGGCCCCTTGGATGTGAGGATACGAAGAATTTCGCTGAAATGGGTCTTGAGCCGGTCAAATTCTTCGGTCACATCCACCCGTACCTGGTGAATGCCCACTTCCTGACGGATGCGGTCCTGCAGGTCGGTTAACGCAGATTCCAGAGGGTTGCCGTTCAGAGCGCGCCCCAGGCTTTCCTGCAGCCTCGCCGTAATCTTGTCGGCTTGCGTTTTTAGGAAAACCGGCAACTGCGGCTCCAGTGTGGCCAAAACAGTCTGCATGGCGCGGACTTTGTCGGCCAGAACGCCCGCCAGCCGTTCGCCTTCGCGCAGACGCGACGCCTGCAGCGCTGCGATACCCTGTTCAACGGCATTGGCCATCAGCGCCCGCAGTTCATCTGCATCCAGTGAATTGTCTTCCAGTACGCCGGGCCAGTTCAGCACGTCGGCAACGCGCAGACCTTCTGCATCAGGCATGGCCTGACGCACGGCCGCCTGCAGACTGGCCAGTTGGGCCAGCACGTCGGCGTGCAGGCGCGGAGCACTGCTGCGGGTGCCGTCCTTGACCCACGCCACTCGGCATTCCACCTTGCCTCGCTGCAGGTTGGCGCCCAGTTGTTCGCGGATGAGGGACTCGAAGGGGCGCAGCTCGTCGGGCATGCGCATCTGGATGTCCAGAAAACGTGAATTGACGCTGCGCAGTTCCAGTACCAGTGTGCCGGCCCGGCTGGGCAGCGACACAGAGGAAAAGCCGGTCATGCTCTGTATGCCGTGTGCTGGGTCGGTGCGGGCGTGGGAGGCGCGGGCTGAAGCGGATTGGGTCATGTGGTGCGGATATGCCTAGTGGAGCCGTACGACAACAGAGTGAACGTAAACCATGATTCTAGCGGAATCCGCCAGAACTGTCGGAACCCGGCAAGATTTCCCCGCCCAGCCAAGCCTGCGACTTTTGGATCACGTAACCGAAACGGTATGCCGTACTGGACAGGCGATTGAATTCCACGTGGTTGTGGACCCAGACTGCGCCCCAGTTGTTCCAATCGGGTGTCCGTTGATCGCTCATGCTGCTGCCGTTGAGTGCATGCACTTTTGACATCATGTCCGGGGCGTTTGCAGTTGCGTGGGCGAGCAGTTCCTGCCTGTTCATGGCCTGGGCGTTGGGCAGCAGGAAGAGTGCCGGATAGATCGCAGATTCACTGGAGAATGGATTGTGGCAATCGGCATTGTGGTGGATCAGGCGCAGGTCCTCGTCTGCGCCCCGGTTGATGCAGGCATTGATGCATTCTGCCAGGCTGCGCAGCAAGGGGCTGACGTTACCCCAGTCCCGGTCTTCCAAGGGGGTTGGCCGTGTTACTTTCTGCGGGTCTGTGGCTATTTCCCATGGGTCTTTCCCGCTCAAGGCCCGTCTTGCGATGGCCAGATCTGAGAGATTTTCCATCTCAATCGGCGGCTGTGAATTCAAGGGCGAAATGCTGTCGGTAGCTCGGGTGCCAAAAGTCAGCAGGTCGTAGTCTGCGGTGTAGGGCTTTTTCAAGCGCGGGTGTCCAAGTACCATAACCCTGTCCCCCGGTTTGTTTGCCTGGCTGACCCGACGCACGTCCCAAATACCGCCCCTGTCGTCAAATCGGTTCAGGTAGGTGTCGGACGCATCGCTCAGACGGGTCAAGATGTACCTGTCCGTGTTATTCGAATCATGAACCAAAAGGCTTTCTGCATGGGTGTTACTTGAGTTGTCGCAAATGGGAGGGTTGTTTTCATCCGATTTAAGCTTTTTTTCCCTTATAAGTTCGTTGATCCGTTCGCCCGTCAGCAACAGGGGTAGTGGCAGCGAAGTCGCGTTTTCCTGCTGGCCATGGTCACTGCTCCCGGCCTTGTTGGCTAGCAGGTGTCCCGCCGCCGGACCCGATTGCTCGGTCTTTGCCTTCACCGCGAATGGCTTGGTGGGAAACTCAAGTTTTCCGATCAGGTATGAAGCCAGCGGATTGACCGGACGGATGCCGATGATCAGGTCAAATTCGCGGCACAGGCCCAGCATGATTCGCAAGTGTGCCTGCTGCAATCCCGACTCTGGTTTTTGCAGGGTGGCTGCCAGCAGGTTGTGCAGTTCTTGTGTGTTGCTCAACGGTTTTTTAAGGGTTGCCATCTCCGGCGTGCGCATGATCGTGGGCGCCAGGGTTAGGGCCATGGATTTTTGCATCATGGGTTCTGAGGGCGAACGCTGTATACCGCCGTCGCTGCTGAAAGCCACGCGCTCATCAGCCCCGTTTCTGTTTCTGTCGCCCGCCAAGGACGCTTGGGTACTGGGGCTCCTTGAAAGCGTTCTTTTCTTGCCTTTTGATTGTTGGCTGGTTGCTGATTGGCTGCTGCGGTCAGTCGGGATGTAAAATAAATCCAGGGACTCCCGGTTGGGGTCGCCGCTGATGGCTGATTGCGCTGGCAAGTCACCGGGCATGGTGCCGCCTTGCAGCAACTGGCGGGTGGGGTAGGTCGCCTGGTTACCCTGCTGTTTGGGCTTGCGACTTTTGAAGAACAGCTTGCTCATCAGATCACGCCAGCCGTGTAGCTTGGTAGGCCTCTGTTCTTGGGAGGACTGACCGGGATCGGGCTCTGCAGTTGTCTGGTTTGTGCGTGAGTGAGCGGGGTATTCAAGCGCTCCAGTTGGTCGGGTGTGCGAGTGTGTATACATGTTCAGTCAAATTGTCAGGTTGTTTGCATCAAGTGCACGGACGTTGCCACTGATTGGCGGACCGAACCGCAAGCACTTGTATTGCGTGGACAATTGGGACGGATTGGTTCCCGAATTGCGTCCAGATCAAAGCCAAAATTTGATGTTGCTCAAACAAGGTTCACACGACGGTATACTTCGCGCATTCCCGGAGAGCACCATGACCGTCAACGCCACAACACCAAGCCCCGATTCGCCCGCAACAACAAACCGTCCCGACGGACGCGCAACAACCGCCCTGCGCCCCATTCACATCGAACGCCAATACACCCGCCACGCAGAGGGTTCTGTGCTGGTCTCATTCGGCGACACCAAAGTGCTGTGCACCTGCAGTGTGGAAGCCAAAGTGCAAGACATTATGAAAGGGCAGGGGCAAGGCTGGATCACTGCCGAATACGGCATGCTGCCGCGCTCCACCCACAGCCGCATGGACCGCGAGGCTGCGCGGGGCAAGCAATCGGGGCGAACCCAGGAAATCCAGCGGCTCATCGGACGTTCCCTGCGTGCGGCCATAGATCTGAAAGCATTGGGCGAAAATACGTTGCAGTTTGATTGCGACGTCATTCAGGCCGATGGTGGAACGCGAACTGCGGCTATCACCGGGTCCATGGTCGCTCTGGTCGATGCCCTGCGCTGGATGCGCGACCGCAACATGATCGCCCGGTTGCCCATCCACCATTTTGTGGGCGCTGTCTCCGTCGGTATGGTGGGTGGGCAGGCCTGTCTGGACCTGAATTACATCGAAGATTCGGGCTGCGACACAGACTTGAATGTGGTCATGACCGACACCGGCGGTTTTGTGGAAGTGCAGGGCACCGCAGAGGGCGCTCCGTTTTCCCGCGCAGAATTTGACACCCTGCTCGAACTGGCCGCTGGCGGCATCCGCGAGTTGCACGCCCTGCAGAAAGCGGCCCTGCAGTTTGATGAGGCCGAGCGGGAGATCAAGGCGTGATAAAGCGGGTAACCGGTGGTATGCAGATGTCATCAGAAATCGGTGGTTCAGGCTCGAGCCTATCCAAAACGTGTGCCGTTGATACCGGGAAAAAGTGGGTCTTGGCCACCAACAATGCTGGCAAGCTCAAGGAGTTTTCTGCGCTGTTGAACACGTGGAATATCGACGTGGTGGCGCAGGGCGAGTTGGGTATTTCCGAGGCTGAAGAGCCCTACGGCACCTTCCTTGAAAACGCACTTGCCAAAGCGCGACACGCCAGTCGTGTCAGTGGATTGCCGGCCATTGCAGACGATTCTGGTCTGACCGTCGCAGCGCTGGGTGGTGCACCGGGGGTCAAGTCAGCGCGTTATGCAGCAACGACGGACGGACACAAATCCGATGCGGCCAATAACGCGCTCCTCCTGCAGAACATGCGGGGAAAAGCCGATCGCCGCTGTGCTTTCGTATGCCTGTTGGTGTTCGTGCGTCACGCTGACGACCCTGACCCTGTCATTGCACGTGGGCAATGGAATGGCTTGCTGGCAGAGACCGCCAGTGGCGAAGGCGGCTTTGGTTACGACCCTCTGTTCTTCGTTCCCTCCTTGCA
Organism: Burkholderiales bacterium; assembly: GCA_005788065.1. GTDB lineage: Bacteria > Pseudomonadota > Gammaproteobacteria > Burkholderiales > Burkholderiaceae_B > SXZD01. The sequence goes on along the minus strand of SXZD01000306.1, from coordinate 2,711 downwards.
CATGAGCGCAGCGCAATTGCCAACCGCCCTCAAGAACACCATCAGTCACCGTGCGCAGGCATTGCAGCAATTGCGAACGGCATTGCAGGCGGCCGGTCTTGTCTGAGCAGACCATACGCCTGTTCACGCAGGGCGCGCTGAACCTCACGGCGCAGCCACCGCTGGCGCTCTACATCCATCTGCCTTGGTGCATCAAAAAATGCCCCTATTGCGATTTCAATTCGCATGCCGGTGGTGCTGGAGGTGAATCATTACCGTTTGCCGCCTACATTGACGCGCTGATTGCAGATCTTGACATGCAGTTGCCGCGTGTTTGGGGGCGCAGGCTATGGTCGATCTTCATGGGGGGTGGTACGCCCTCGCTGTTTCCGCCCGAGCAGATCGAGCGTTTGCTGTCCGCCATCAATGCGCGTTTTGGTCCGCCGTTGTCTGGCGAAATTACCATGGAAGCGAATCCCGGCACATTCGAAATCGAACGTTTCAAAGGTTTTCGCAGCGCCGGTGTCAATCGTTTGTCCATCGGCGTGCAGACCTTCGACAATGCGTTGCTCAAAACGCTGGGGCGGGTGCATGACGGAGAGCAAGCGCGTGCCGCCATTGCCTGTGCAGCCGAGACCTTTGACACCTTTAATATCGACCTGATGTATGCCCTGCCCGGACAAACCGTGCAGCAGGCCGCAGCAGACATTGACATCGCGCTGGGCTTCAATCCGCCGCATTTATCACTCTACCAACTCACCATCGAGCCGCAGACTGCGTTTGCGGTCAATCCGCCAGTGTTGCCGGACGAAGATGTGCAGGCCGACATCGAAGACCTCGTTCGAGAGAAAGCCGCGCAGGCAGATCTGAAGCGCTATGAAGTATCGGCATTCGCAAAGCCTGGGCACATCTGCCGGCACAATCTGAACTATTGGCAGTTTGGCGACTATCTTGGCATTGGCGCCGGTGCGCATGCCAAACTGAGCTTTCCGCAGCAGATCATCCGTGAAGTGCGAATGCGGCAGCCGCTGGCTTACATGGATGCGGTGGGGCAGGGCAAGGCGGTCATTGAGAGCCGGGTGCTGAAAGCAGCCGATCTGCCATTCGAATTTGCGTTGAACGCATTGCGATTGATCGACGGCGTGCCGCTGCAGTGGTACGTTGAGCGTTGTGGCAGGCCGCTGTCAGACTTGCAGGCGGCGCTTGAGATCGGCCGCAGCAAAGGGCTGCTGGCGGCGGGCGATGCGATGCGTGCGACTGACGCCGGCATGCGATTTTTGAATGACGCGCAGGCGCTTTTTCTAGTTGACGAGTGACGAGTGACGAGTAGGTACCACATTTGAGTCCGCCACTCGGCTACTCGGCTACTCGGCTACTCGGCTACTCGGCCACTGTCAATTAAGCGTCGTCGACCCCGGCGCGCTTACCGGCGCACTGTCGGCCACCGTCAATTCCAATCCCCAGTCCGCCTGCGCCAGCGTCTTGCGCATCAACTCCTGGAAGCCATGCTGCAGCGATTCAGCCATCCGGATTTCAAATCCGAACCCGTTGCTGGTAGAAAACTTGACCAGCAATTCGCCATTGGCTGTCTGTCCCAGCGGCAGCATTTCAATCTGCGTGACCAGCAACGGCTCAGCACCCAGCGGCAACGCCTGCGGCTTTTCTGCAAACGGTGTCTTGAAGTCTGCATTTTGCAGCGCCACTTCCCGATTCATATCCAACAGCGCTTCCTTCGCTGGCTCGGGCAGGGGGCGGTCGATCGTCATCATCGTCTTCATGACGGTGCGGATGGAGGGTAGAAGCCTGCTGACCATACGCCGCGTCAACCAGCAGCGTACCTCCTGCCCGTCATCGGAGTTGATGCGGATCAGAATGCGGTCGTGTTCGGCGGAGTAAGCTAACTGGAGTTGTCGGATGATCATGGTTCGAATATCTGCTGCTTTGGGATTGGGGCTTGGGGGGGGACTGCTGGATCTTCAAGGAGTGGGCCCAGGTGGCATTTGTGGCGTTGTTCACAGGTTCAATCAGGGTGGGCTATCGCACCGCCGACCTGGCACCAACACGATACAAAGGTCACCCCTTGAAAAAACAGCGCTTGCCCTCAATTGGTATTCAGGCGTAGTTTAAATGATGATACACAGGAGTTTGCCATGCGTATGGACAAGCTGACCACCCGCTTTCAGGAAGCGCTTTCCGATGCACAAAGCCTCGCCATCGGCAAAGATGCAGCGTACATCGAACCTTTTCATGTCCTGCAAGCGTTGATCAATCAGGCCGACGGGGGAACCCGCAGCCTGCTGGCGCGCACTGGCGCCAATATCAGTCGCCTCACACAAGGGCTGACCGAGCTTGTGGACAACACACCGCAGGTTCACGGTAATCAAGGGCAGGTGCAGATCAGTCGAGACCTGCTCGGTTTGTTGAATCTTACCGACAAAGAAGCCCAGAAGCGCGGCGATGCCTATATTGCTAGTGAACTGTTCCTGCTTGCCGTCATTGACGACAAAGGTCGTACAGGCCAATTGCTTCGCGAATGCGGTCTTAACCGCAAAACCCTTGAAACGGCAGTCGACGCCGTGCGCGGTGGTGCGACGGTGGAAAATGCCGATTCCGAAAGCCAGCGCGAAGCGCTGAAAAAGTACACCATCGATCTGACCGACAAAGCCCGTGCCGGCAAGCTCGACCCTGTCATTGGCCGCGATGACGAAATTCGCCGCGCCCTCCAGATGTTG
>SXZD01000034.1 GCA_005788065.1 Burkholderiales bacterium | reverse complement strand
CGTTACCGTGCGCAAAGCCTTTGTGCACGCGGTAGGAGATCGCACGGTCGTTGTACAGAGATGCAAACACGTGGCGGATTTTGTCGAGTACATCATCGATACCCTCGACGTTCAGGTAGCTTTCCTGCTGCCCTGCAAACGAGGCATCGGGCAAGTCTTCGGCGGTTGCTGATGAACGCACGGCCACTGAAATGCCGCTGCCCGACTTTTGGATGAGCTCATCATAAAAACGGCGAATGTCCGCTTCCAGCGCTGCGGGCAGCGGTGCGTCCGTCACCCACTGGCGGATTTCAGCGCCGGCGGCAGCCAGCGCTTTGACATCGTCGACGTTCAGCGTTTCCAGTTTGTCGGCGATGCGCTTTTCCAGATTGTTTTCCCGCAGGAATTCGCGGAAGGCATGCGAGGTGGTGGCAAAGCCGGTCGGAACCCGCACGCCTGCATCGGCCAGCTGGCTGATCATTTCGCCCAGCGAGGAGTTTTTGCCCCCCACGGCCTCAACGTCATGCATGCGCAGTTCTTCAAACGCAATCACCAGACGGGTATCGTTTGCTGCAATCGTCATTAATTACTCCGGAAGTCAAAAAGAATTCAATAACCGCAGCGCGCGGGTTGAAAACAGATGCGGACCTTCACGCTGGGGTAATTGAACCACTGGCAGGGCTGACTGTGATCCGGTATTCTGCCCCCAAATCGCCGTCTTGTGAAACCGTGTTTTTTAAACAGGCTCAGCCCGCCCCCTGCCATGACAGACACCCCACCGACCCAACGCAGCGTCCTCATCGTCTCTGACGGCACCGGCATCACCGCCGAAACATTTTGTCACGCTGTTCTGGCGCAATTCCAGAGCCTGCGTTTCCGGCAGATTCGCATACCGTTTGTCGATTCGCCGGAAAAGGCAGCTGAGGCCCGGGACAGGATCGATGCCATCGGCAAGAGCGACGGTCAGCGACCGATTGTTTTTAGCACGCTCGTCAACACCGAAGTGAATCAAATTGTTAAACAGGCCAACGCCATGTATCTGGACCTGTTCACCACCTTCGTCGAGCCGTTGGAAGGCGAACTGGGCATACAGAGTACGCACACGGTGGGACGTCTGCACCACACAGCCGACAGCGCGGACTACAAGAACCGGATTGAAGCCATCAATTATTCGCTCTCGCACGACGACGGCCAAACCACCAAAGACCTGGAAGCGGCCGATGTGATACTGGTCGGCGTTTCGCGCAGCGGCAAGACTCCCACCAGCTTGTATCTGGCCATGCAATACGGCTTGAAGGCAGCCAACTGCCCATTGATTCCGGAAGACTTTGAACGCGGCCAACTCCCCTCCTGGCTGCCCAAATACAAGCACAAGATATTCGGATTAACCATCGCGCCGGAACGCTTGAGCGAAATCCGCAACGAGCGGCGACCCAACAGCAAATACGCGTCGCTGGAAAATTGCCGCTATGAGGTTCGGGCTGCAGAGGAAATGATGGAGCGTGAAAAAATCACGTGGCTGAGCTCCACATCCAAATCGATCGAGGAAATCGCGACCACGGTGCTGCAGAAGCTGAATCTGGAGAAGGGACATTTCTGACGACGATAAAAAAGTGACGAGTATCCGAGTGACGCATTTCTTGGTGACGAGTATCCGAGTGACGAGTAACGAGTAGGCGCTTTATCTCGGCCACTCGGCCACTCGGCCACTCGGCCACTCGGCCACTCGGCCACTCGGCCACTCGGCCACTCGTCACTCATCACTGAACAAATCCATCTGCTCCGGCGCACTAAAATCCAGCTCGCCTTGCAGGGAGGCCTTGCGCTTGCCCCGCGATGCTTTGCCAGCGGCGGATTTTGCAGGCGCCGGGCGCCCTTCCCGCTGCGGATTGCGCGATCCGTGCTTCTCATACACCGCTGCGGCAACTGAACGGCTCTCCGGCTTTTTACGAACGGCCCAAACGCGATCACGGGCATCACGCCCTGCCTGTTCAACATCGACAATAGGCTTCGGGTATTGGTCGCCGGAAAGCCCTTGCCCCAACAGGTCTGCACCCGCCAGCCACGGAGCTGCACGATGGGCAGGCGGCAGATGTGCGAGCTCGGGAATCCAGCGGGCAATAAACTCACCATCCGGGTCCTGATCAAGCGCCTGTTTGACCGGGTTGTAAATGCGGATGGTGTTGATGCCCGTCACACCAGACTGCATCTGAAACTGCGGATAATGAATACCCGGTTCATAGTCCAGAAAATGCCGCGCCAGCACCGGTGCCGTGTGCGTCCAATGCAGCCAGAGGTGATAGGACGCAAACGACACCAACATGGCCCGCATCCGGAAATTCACCCAACCGCTGGTTTGCAACATGCGCATGCAGGCATCAATCATGGGCACACCGGTGCGCGCCTGAGCCCACGCCTGCAAACGCTCCGACTCTTGCGGTGTCAGTTCTCCCTCGTTGCGCAAGCCATCGTACAAGCGGTGTGCGTTGCGCCATTCCAGTTGCGGCTCGGACTCCAGTTTCTGGATAAAGTGGCAATGCCAGTGCAAGCGACTTTCAAACGATTTGAGACTCGCGCGCCATTGTGCATCTTCAATGCCGGCAGCCCGCTGCGCCCACACCCAATGTGCCGCCTGCCGGATGGAGATTGAACCGATGGCCAGATGCGGTGAAATGCGCGAACACGCCGACTCGGCCGTGATGGGGCTGGACATGGCGCTGCGGTATTCGCGCCCGCGACCATTTGCAAATGAGTGCAGCAAGTCCCATGCGAGTTTGTGGCCGCCACGCTGACGCGACAATTTATCGGCTGGGGCGTCCGGCATGCAATTCGCCAGCAAGGTCTGCAATTGACGGCTGTCGGCCAACTCACACGACGACGGGATGCCGGGCATGTTGATGTGCGTAAGCCACTGCGCATCCAGGGCCTGATGCAGCAGTCGCATCAACTCGGCAGAGGGTCTGGGAAGGGCTGCAAACACGGGCACAGGCAGCGGTTCGGATTGCATGCGCTGCGCCCAGATGGCGCTCCAGCGGTCGCGGTCAGACAGGCGTCTGACCACTGCATTGTTGGGCGATTCAATCCACTGCACGGCATGTGTGTCGCACCACCGACGAACTGCAATATCGCGCTGAAAACTCTCCCAGTGCCCGGTTTCCTCGTGGCTGTAAATCCGCATTTCGGTGCCCGCCGATTTTAAACGAGAAAACACATCGACGGCCTCGCCATGGAGCACACTGCAAGGCAAGCCCAATGCCCCTGCTTCATTGGACAGCGAAACCCACGTCTCCAGCGCAAACCCCAGATGCTGGCGCGCCATGTCGCGGTGCGCCAGTTGGGAAGGCTCCAGCAAATAGGCGCCCAATACCGTGGCACCCACCGATTGCGCCCATTGCACAGCCTGTGTCAGCGGCGCATGGTCGCTCAGGCGTAAATCGCGCTTGAACCAGACAACCGCAAGCTTCATATCGGTGCCACCGGTGCTACCACCGTGCCTGTTCCCAAATCCGAATACATGCTGCGCTGTCTCCACTGCTCATACAGGCACACAGCAACTGCACTGGCCACGTTCAACGATTCAACACCCACCTGCATCGGAATGCGCAGAGGCTGATTCGCAAGCGCAGCCCACTGTTCTGAAACGCCCTTTCCTTCGCTGCCCAGCAACCAGATGCCCGGCTGCGACAGGTCGGCTTCGAACAGCGATGTGGACTTGTCCAGTTGCGTCAGGCGCACCGGTACACCGACATTGCGCCACTGGCTAACGCGCTCGAAAGCATCAGTCGGCAGACCGGGCAGATGCACATGCCGATGCCCCCCCATGGCCGCGCGCAGCACCTTGCCTGACCATACCCATGCACAATCGGCAGTGGTCCACATCTCGGCGATTCCAACCGCTGCGGCGGTGCGAATGATCGTGCCGACATTGCCGGGGTCTTGCACGCCGTCGAGCAACAGGATGTCATGCGTGAGCGGCGACGAGGATGAGGAACTGGCACCCGGTCTATCAACCGGTGTGTCAAGCGGCGTATCAAAAAGGATCAACGGCCCTGCGCCCTGCTCCAGTTCAGATAAGTGGGCATACAGCGGATCACTTACCTCGACGCAATCCACATCCGCTTGAACGAACAACGCTTCGCACAGAGGCCATTCACGGTGGTGACGCAAACCGGACGCAAACCAGATTTCGCGTATGCGCACTCCCTGCCATTGACTGAGTTCCTGCAGCAGGTGCAAACCTTCGGCAACCGCCTGTCCGGACTTGCGCAGCAGGCGGGGTTGCGCAATCATTTTTTGCAGCGCTTTGAAGCGCGGATTGTCGCGCGAAGCGATGAACACAGGTGCAGGACTGTTTGGGGAATAAACCATGTGTGCAAACGGCCCAAGCGTTAAAACAGATCAGACTGGACTGCGCCCAACACATCGCGCACCGGACCAAAGCTGCGCCGATGTTCGTGACAGGGGCCATACTGCGCCAATGCCTGCAGATGCGCGGCGGTCGGGTAACCCATGTGCGCATCGAACCCATAGACCGGATGCGACTCGTGCAATTTCAACATGTAAGCATCCCGATCGGTCTTGGCCAGAATGGACGCAGCGGAAATCGCAGGTTCAAGCGCATCGCCTTTGACGATGGCCTGCGCCTTGTAAGGCCAGACAGGCAGCCTGTTGCCATCCACCAATGCAAACAGCGCATCGTCTGTGACGGCCAGATTTCTCTGTACCTGCTGCACCGCGCGGTGCATGGCCAGCAGCGTGGCTTTCAGGATATTGATCTTGTCGATTTCCGACGGCGTGGCGTACGCCACGGCCCAGGACAGGGCATGTTCACGTATCTGCGGCGCCAGAAGGTCGCGTTGACGGGCGCTCAGCTTCTTGGAGTCTTTCAAACCGGCAATCGGATGTGCGGGGTTGAGAACCACTGCGGCAGCCACCACAGGCCCCGCCAAAGGCCCGCGACCGGCCTCATCGACCCCTACCACCATCAGCGACGACTGCAGAACATCCGGAAGCATCAGCGTCCCTGTCTGAACAGCGGTTCGAGTGCTTGCGCAGCCAGCAAACCGCTGTCGCGCATCAGGCGTTGATGCAATTCGGTAAAGCGCTCGGTCAAAGCACGCTTCTCGGCTTCATTGTCGATCAAACGCTCAACGGCCGCACGCAAGGTTTCAGGTGTGGCTTCATCTTGCAGATATTCGGGCACCACAAATTTGCCCGAGAGGATGTTGGGAAGACCCGCATAAGGCAGATAGGCCTTGCGCTTGCTGATCCACCACGACACACGCGGCATCTTGTAGGCAATGACCATGGGTTTTTTGAACAGCATGGCCTCCAGCGTGGCTGTACCACTGGCAAGCACTACCAGGTCTGCTGCGCCCATGGCCGCATGCGACTGCCCGGCCAGCAATGTCCATTTCTCCAGCATCCATGGAGGCACCATGGCACGGAATGCATCGCCTACCGCACCGGACACCAAGGGGCTGACAAAATGCCAATCGGGATGACGGATGGACAGCGATGCCACCATCTGCAACAGTGTGGGCCCCAGATAGGAAACCTCGGACATGCGGCTGCCCGGTAATACCGCCACAATCCGTTTGTGTTGCGGCAGATTCAGCGCCGTGCGGAACTTGTCGGTTTCAATCGTAAGCGGCACCAACTGCGCAAAGGGGTGACCGATGTAGGTTGCGGCAATACCTTCACGATGCAGGATCTCCGGCTCGAACGGAAAAATGCACAGCACGTGATCGCAGGCCTTTTTCAGAAAATGGATGCGTTGCGCACGCCACGCCCAGATGGACGGGCACACCGCATGCACAGTGCGTACGCCCTGCTCTTTCAAAAAGCGTTCAAGCTCAAGGTTGAAGTCGGGCGCGTCCACACCCATCATCAGGGCTGGCTTGTTGTCTGACCACCGCTGCTTCAGTTCGTTGCGTATGCCCAGAATGCGCCGATAGTGTTTGAGCACCTCGACATAACCACGCACAGCCAGCGCATCCGAGGGATACAGAGGGTCAACACCGGCCGCTTTCAGGCGGTCACCGGCAATACCCTGAGCCGACATGGCGTAGTCATTGCCCAGATGCTGCTGGAGCCCCTGGTAAATGAGCGCACCGATCCAGTCGCTGGAAGGCTCACCGGCAACAATGCCCAGTGAACGGGGAGACGCCTGTGTCGTGCTGTTGGCCATGCGTTCGTGTTTGCCCTGAACCTAAAAAGTCAACGCACGATGCCGCGGGATGACGAGTCAAAGAACGTCAGCCACAGGTCGACATATTGTGCACCGGCCACACCGTCGTCGCGGGTTTGCGCCAACAGCTTTTTCGCCTCCTCCAGCGTATGACCTTCGCGATACACGGTTTTGAACACACGGCGGATGGTCTGTATTTCCTCTTTGGAAAAGCCGCGACGCTTCAGGCCTTCCACGTTGATACCGTGGGCACCGACCGGGTTACCGCCTGCCAGTACAAATGGCGGAATATCCTGAGACAGCGACGAGTTCATACCTGCCATCGCATGCGAACCCACTTTGCAGAACTGATGGATGCCGCTCATGCCACCGATGATGACCCAATCGCCCAGATGCACGTGCCCGGCAATCTGCACGGCATTGGCCAGAATGCAATTGTTGCCCACGATGACGTCATGCGCGATGTGAACATAAGCCATCACCCAGTTGTCATTGCCGATCTGCGTGATGCCCTGGTCCTGTGTGGTCCCGGTATTGAGCGTGCAATACTCACGGAAGGTGTTGCGGTCGCCGATCACCAGACGCGTGGGTTCGCCCGCGTATTTCTTGTCCTGCGGATGTCCGCCCACTGCAACGCCTGCATAGAATCGATTGCCTTCACCGATGGTGGTGTGACCCTCCACCACGCAATGGGGACCGATTTCAGTGTTGGCGCCCACGGTGACATTGGGGCCGACGATGGCATAGGGTCCCACCTTGACGGTAGGATGCAGACGGGCCTGCGGATCTATCAGTGCAGTGGGATGAATGCTCATGGCTTCGCGTCTCCTTTTTGTTTTACTGATGCAGGCCCTGTGCGGCGCCTCTCAGATATTTCTCAGGGTACACATGATTTCGGCTTCGGTGGCAACGGCACCGTCCACCTTGGCCTGACCGGCAAACTTCCACAGGCCTCGACTGGTGCGCGTGATGCTCACCTCAAGGTGCAATACATCGCCAGGGGTTACCGGTTTTTTGAAACGCACGTTGTCGATACCGACAAACAGGTACACGGAATTGGCATCGGCCTTGGCGCCCTGTGTCTGGAAGGCCAGAATCGCAGCAGCCTGCGCCAAAGCCTCAACGATCAAGACACCCGGCATGACCGGATAGTTGGGAAAATGCCCCGGGAAAAACGGCTCGTTGAAGGTCACATTTTTCTGGGCGAGGATACGCTTGCCGGGTTCAATTTCCAGCACTCGGTCAACCAGCACAAACGGAAAACGATGCGGCAGGAAATCCAGCACACCGCGAATATCAAGGGCTACAGTCATGTTCAATGCTCTGAGGAAGAATCGTTTTTAAGATTTTTTTCAAGCTGCCGGACGCGGTTGCGCAGATCCACTGCATTGCGCAACACAACGGCATTGCGTTCCCAGTTACGGTGTTCGTCCATGGGGAAAATGCCGCTGTAGGTTCCGGCCTGCTCGATACTGCTGATCACCGTGGTACACGGTGAAATGGTGGTGCCATCTGCAATGCTCAGATGACCCAGGATATTGGCACTGCCACCGATGGCGCAACGTGCACCGATACGCGCGGTACCGGCCACACCCGTACAACCGGCCATGGCCGTGTGCTCGCCGATTTCGACGTTGTGCCCGATCTGTATGAGGTTGTCGAGCTTGCAGCCCGCGCCTATGATGGTGTCATCCAGTGCGCCGCGGTCTATGCAGGTATTGGCTCCGATTTCCACATCGTCGCCGATGACGACTGCACCCACCTGCGGAATCTTGACCCACTGGCCCTTCTCCGGCGCAAAACCGAAACCGTCAGCGCCAATGACCACACCGCTGTGCAAAATGACCCGGTTGCCGATCTGGCAGCCATGATAGACGGTGACATTCGCATTGATCTGACAGTTCGATCCGACGCTGACACCGGCACCGATGACACAACCGGCTGCTATGCGCGTGTTGGCGCCCACCCGGGCACCCGACTCGACAACCACATTGGGACCGATGGTAGCACTGGCATCAATCTGGGCGTCTTCATGGACCACCGCAGTCGGATGGATGTAGGCAATCGTGCGCGGGGTGGAAATGTCGACCCACCACTGCTGTATGCGGGCGTAATACAGATATGGGTTGGGCACCACCCACAAAACAATTTCGGGATGCTTCCAGCCCGATGCGTTTTGTGCGCAAACGGCTTTGGCCTCAGCTTCGTTGACCAGCACCGCACCTGCCGATGTGCCGAGCAATTGTGGGCGGTATTTTGGGTTGGCCAGAAAAGCCAGATGCTCGGGCTTGGCATTGGCCAATGTGGAGAAGCCCTTGAGCTTGATGGCATCGAGCCTGTCGGCAGTCAACTCGGAATCTGCCGCGACCGGCGACACGACGCAACCGCCAAACTGATCAAGCAACTCGCGCAGGGTGATGACTTTGAATCGCATGATTGAGTCCACCTCAGTAAGCGCCCTCAGCGGGCTACTTGGCAAACACCCTCAGTCAGCTCCCTGAGTAAGTGTTTCGGGCGGTGCCGTCTACCTGCATTCCCTGACATTGGGTGCTGAGCCGGCCACCTCGACATAAACGCTTATTTGCCGCCGTTCAGCACCTTGATCACCTTTTCGGTGATATCGACCCTGCTCGATACGAAGACAGGTGGCTCCTGCAAAATGATGTCGTACTTTTCGGCTTCTGCAATCTGTCGGATGACTTTCTCGGCGCGATCAAGGATGACCTGACGCTCTTCGAACTGACGCTGGCTGAGGTCCTCACGGAATTCACGCTGGCGACGCTGAAAGTCTTTGTCAGACTCGGACAGTTCGCGCTGCTTGCGATTGCGTTCGCTCTCGGACATGGTGAGCGCGTCTTTTTCGAACTTGTCGTTCATGGCCTTCAGTTTGGCTGCCTGGTCCTGAAGGTCTTTGGTCTTCTTGTTGAAATCCTGTTCAATCTTGTTGAGCGCAGCCTTGGCCGGTGAAGAGTCGCGCAAGATACGGTCTACATTGACCCAACCGACTTTGGCTCCGTCATCAGCGGCGCGGGCAACACCCGACACGCCCATGGCGGTTGTCAGAACAAGAGCGGACACGGCAGCAAAATTTAACAGGTTCTTCATGGTTCTCATGCAGTTAGGCCACAGGCGCATTGTGTCATATAAAAAAGAAGCGTGCTTTCTTCAGAAACCGGTACCGACGGTGAACTGGATTGTCTGTGTACGGTCTCCTGGCTTGGCGCTGATGGGACGACCTAGGCTGAACTTGAGCGGACCGACAGGCGATACCCACGACAGACCCAGACCATAAGACGCCCTCAGGCCAGACAAGGAAAGCGGCTCTGAGGATGGGAAAACGTTACCGGCGTCCAGGAAGGTGAACAACCGGAAAGATTTGTCGAACGACCCGGGAATGGGGAAATAAAACTCGGCATTACCGATGATGCGCTTGGACCCACCAATCGGGATGCCGTTTTCATCGCGCGGCCCGATGCTCGCTGTCTGGAACCCACGAATACTGCCGATGCCACCTGCAAATACATTACGGAAAATCGGGTAGGGATTGCCGCCAATACCCGAGCCGATCGTCAATTCACCATTCAGACCCAGCGTGTAGTTTTTACCGATCGGAAAGTAATGCGTTTCCTGGAAAGTGGTGCGGATAAAGCGCTGTTCGGCCACCGGCAGCGTCACTTCGGTATTGAGGCGACGCAGGAAACCGCGAGTCGGGGTCAAAGCACTGTCGCGATTGTCGCGACCATAACCGACGGAGACCAGTACTGCGTCCGAACTCTCGCCGAAGTCTTCCACAAAGCGCTTGAAGCGGGTCGGCGCAAACTGGCCGACCGACAGATCGGTCTGTTCATATGACGTGCCAAACGTAATGCGCTCAAACTCGGACAGGGGATATCCGAAACGGATGCCCGCACCCGTACTGGTCAGCTTGTAGTCGCCCAAGCCCAGAACCGCCGGGTTTGTGGTCCGCTGGAACAGATCATAACTGCGCGAAATACCATCGGCCGTGAAATAGGGGTCGGTCTGTGAAATGGCGACGGTTCGGCTCAGGCGGCTGGTATTCAGCTCAAGACCCAGCGTCTTGCCGGTACCAAACAGGTTTTGCTGCTGGATACCTGCCGACAGGATCAGCTTGTCGGTACTGGAGAAACCGGCGCCGAGCAGAAGGTTGCCTGTCGGTTTTTCAGTAACGGCCACATTCACGTCGATCTGGTCGGCGGTACCCTCCACTGGCGGGGTATCAACGTTCACATCCTTGAAATAACCCAACCGGTTTAGCCTGTCCTTGGACAAGCGAATTTTTTCGGCGTCATACCAAGAGGACTCGAACTGCCGCAACTCGCGGCGCACCACTTCGTCCTTGGTGCGCGTGTTGCCGCCAATATTGATACGGCGCACGTACACTCGCCTGCCCGGATCGACATACAGCGTGAAGTCCACTGAACGCTTTTCACGGTTGATGTCCGGCGCTGCATTGACGTTGGCAAAAGCATAACCGAATGCACCCATCCGGTCGGAAATAGCCTTCTGCACATCGGAAAGAAGCTGGCCGTTATAGGTTTCGCCCGGCTTGATGGTCAACAGTTTGTTGAACTCGGCATCCTTGCCCAGCAAGTCGCCGGCCAGCTTGACAGAGCCCACGGTAAACCGGTCGCCCTCATTGACGTTGATGGTGATGTAGACGTCTTCTTTGCTCGGGGAAATCTGAACCTGCGTGGAATCGATGTTGAACTCCATGTACCCGTTGTTCAGGTAATACGAACGCAGTTTTTCAAGGTCGCCGGCCAGTTTCTGCCGCGAGTAACGGTTGCTCTTGCTGAAAAAACTGAACAGTCCGCCGGTGTTCAATTCAAACTGGCCCAGCAACTCTTTTTCCGGGAATGCCTTGGCACCCAGCACCCGAATGGTCTTGATGGTCGCACTCTCCCCCTCTTTGATGTCGAGCACCACACGTACCCGGTTTCGCTCGATGGGGGTGACAGTTGTCTTGATCTCTGCAGAGTATTTGCCGCGCGACAGGTATTGACGCTTGAGTTCCTGTTCAGCGCGCTCAAGCAATGCGCGGTCAAAAATCTTGGATTCGCTCAGGCCAATTTCCTTGAGCGCTTTTTTCAGCGTGTCCTTGTCGAATTCTTTGGCACCGTTGATCTCCAACTCGCCGATGGCCGGGCGCTCTTCAACGATCACCACCAGCACATCGCCTTCAGCCTCGATACGCACGTCTTTAAAAAAACCCGTTGCGAACAATGCCTTGATGCTGTCGGTAGCAGATCGGTCAGAAAAGGTGTCACCCACTTTGACCGGCAGGTAACTGAACACCGTTCCGGCCTCTGTACGCTGCAAGCCCTCTACGCGGATGTCGCGAATCACGAAATCGCGTGTCTGCGCCATGCTGGCAAGCGGCAGCAGCCAAAGCGCTGAACTGAGCATGCCGACTGCGAAACGGGCTGCGAGGGGAGATGTTTTATGCGAATAGGTCATTGGAAGTCCACACTGTCTGCCACAGTGATGTTTCGATGTGTCTTTACAGTCATGCGCAGGCAAAACCGTGTCTATAAAAATCGGCTCAGATCGTTGACAAGCGCCAGCGCAGTCAACAGGCCAATGAAAAGCAGACCGAATTTCTGCCCCCATTCAACCCAACGCTCGCTCACCGGACTACCCGTCACAAGTTCGACGAGATAATACATCAAATGCCCGCCATCCAAGACAGGCACCGGCAAGAGGTTAAGCACGCCCAGAGAGACTGACAGCATGGCCAGAAAGCCGATGTAGGCCATCAAGCCGACCTGTGCGGACTGCCCGGCCGCATCAGCGATGGTCACCGGACCGCCGAGCATGCGCCAAGACATGGTGCCGTTGAGCATTCGCCAAAACGCAAGCAAGGAAAATGCACTCATGTCCACCGTCTGTCTGACACCGGCCATCACCCCTTGCAGAAAGTCCATGCGATACGTATCGGTCATCATCTGCCCGCGCAGACCGACCCCCAAGCGACCCTGTACGACGGCTGCATCTTCAGGAGACGTAACGGCATCTGGTACCACTGACAATTGAATCGACCGACCATCGCGCTCTATCAACAAGGGCAACTCGCGACCCGCATTGGCACGGATGACTCGCGTGAAGGCCTGTGAAGACTCAACCGGTTTCCCATCGAGTTGCAAAAGCCGGTCGCCTGCCTGCAAGCCGCCCTTTTCTCCCGCAGACCCAGCCACAACCCGACTGACTTGCACGTCGGTTTCCAAAGGATGCAGACCCAAGGCCGATGATGCCGCAGGCGTGAAAGCGGGCCATCCGGCATCGTTCTCGCTAATGGCAGCCTGCTTGCGAACGCCCGCGCGTTCAAATTCAAGCGACATGCCGTCTGCGTAGATGAGTGAACGCAAGGCTTCCCAGTTCACATCAGACCAATGATCGACCTGGCGACCATTGATGAGCAGCAAGCGGTCTCCGGCCTGCAGACCGGCCTTGTCAGCCAGCGAACCCGTCGCGGGAGCGCCCATCACCGCAACCGCTTCGGTTCTTTCCTGCCAGTTCAGAACGGCATAAAAGGCACTGGCCAGCAACAGATTCATGAGAGGCCCCGCAAACACGATAGCCATGCGTTGCAATACGGGCTTGCGGTTGAAAACATTTCTGGGGTCTACACCCGGCATGGACAGTGTCGACTCATCACGTTCGTCTGCCATGCGGACATAACCGCCCAGCGGAATCCAGCACAGCGCCCATTCGGTGTCTGCGGGCGAACGCCGCCAAGTGAAGATGGGTTTGCCAAATCCAACGGAGAACCGGATGACACGCACACCATAGTGGCGAGCGACCAGAAAGTGCCCCAATTCGTGCAGGGTAACCAGAATGCCCAGGGCACCCAAAAATGCTGCTACTGTCAACATACGTCGAAACCAACCACTTTCTTTACGCGCGCTGTCTGAGCGACTGACCCGTATTGTGGCACCACGCGCGCGCAATTTCACGTGCAGTGAGATCGGCCTGCAGCACCACATCAATGCTGTCTGCCGGGCAAGTATTGTGTCCCTGCAGAACGTCCTCTATGCACAGGGAAATGGCGGTAAACCGGATCTGCCCGTTCAAAAACGCATCCACTGCCACCTCGTTGACCGCATTGAAAACGGCAGGCGCCGTACCACCACTCTCCAGTGCGTGGCGCGCCAGCCGCAAGGCCGGAAAACGCTGCATATCAGGCGCTTCAAAGTCAAGCCTGCTGATGCTCACCAGATCAAGCGGCTTCACACCGGCCTCCACCCGTTTCGGGTAAGCCAGACAATTGGCAATCGGGGTGCGCATGTCGGGACTGCCCAGCTGGGCCAGAAAACTCCCATCCCGGTACTGCACCATGGAATGAATGATGGACTGGGGGTGAATGATGACCCCAAGATTCTGGCTGCCCAGCCCGAACAGCCAGTGCGCCTCGATCAGCTCCAGCCCCTTGTTGGCCATGGTGGCGCTGTCGACGGAAATCTTGCGCCCCATTTTCCAGTTCGGATGGGCAACGGCCTGATCAGGGGTGACATCGTGCAGGCTCTCGGTGGGCGCATTACGAAACGGCCCACCGGATGCCGTCAGCCAGATGTGCGACACACCGCTGGCCGCTGGGTTCAGACGGTCATAATCAGGCGGCAGGCTCTGAAAAATGGCATTGTGTTCGGAATCGACCGGCAGAATGCGCGCGCCGGATCGCGCAGCCGCATCCATCATCAAGGCACCGGTCAGCACCAGTGACTCCTTGTTGGCCAACAAAACCGTCTTGCCAGCCTTGACGGCAGCCAGCGTGGGCGCCAAACCGGCAGCCCCAACGATCGCGGCGACCACGATATCGACCTCATCGCTCGCACACCAGTCGCAGACGGCCTGCATGCTGTCGGTTACGCTGCCTGCGGTAAAACGGTGGGAGTGATCGGCATAAGCCCCGGAATCCAGTAAAGCCAGCCGCCGGGACTTGAAGTTCGCAGACTGTTCCAGCAGGCGGTCTGCATTACGGTGTGCCACCAGTCCCCAAACCTCGAACTGGTCAGCATTGCGCGAAATGACGTCCAGCGTGCTGCAACCGATGGAACCGGTACTGCCCAACACCAAAACCCGGCTGCGCCGGCCTGTGCTCATGTCAGACGGCTCCGAGCACCAGTATGCCCAGAGGCAGAACGGGCAATTGGGCATCGATGCGATCGAGCACCCCGCCATGCCCCGGCAGAAGATTGCTGCTGTCTTTCAGACCGATGCGCCGCTTCAGCAGCGATTCAAACAGGTCGCCACAGACACTGAGTGCCGCAAAAATGGCCATCCAACCGGTAAACAGGACCGGGTGCCACTTGGCCTGCAGGGCAGCCGGCCAGTTGGACGCCAGTTCCGGGTGGGATTTGGCCACCAGTACACAGCCCCAACCATATGCAATGACCAGCACCGCACCACCGATGGCACCCTCCCAGCTTTTGCCGGGGCTGATGCGCGGAGCCAGCTTGCGCTTGCCGATGGATTTGCCGACGAAATAAGCACCGACGTCAGCGACCCACACGAGCGCAAGGAGGCTGAGCAGGAAGACAATGCCCCGCTCGCGGGCAACCAGCATGGCTGCACCCGCGGCAGAAAGCAAAACCACGGCAACAGCCAGGTGTGGCAGTGGTTTTCCCAGCCACCCCGAACCGACATCCTTGAGCACCTTGGGAACCATGGCCGCCCAGAACAAGCCGGAAAGGGTAAACAGTAACGCACTGGTCTGCATGAAAGGCAAAGCCTGATGAGCGATCAACAGGATGATGGCAGCCACGATGGCAAACGCCTTTTGATCCCCGGCATCCAGACCTGCGAAGCGGCCCCACTCCCAGAAACCGAGCCCCATCACAAGCAGTACAAAAGCCCCCCAACCCGCCGAACCGCCCCAGGCCAGAATGCCGACAATCAAGACAAGCAAACCAACTGCGGTAATCACGCGGGTTCTCAACATTCGGTTTTTGCTCCGGAGAGATAATCGGGAATGACTTGACCTTGTTCCACTTGCTCGCTGGTTCTGCCGAACCGGCGCTCGCGGTTGCAATAAGATTCTATGGCACGATCCAAAACTTGCGGGCTGAAATCCGGCCAGAAGGTGTCAACAAAATACAGTTCGGTGTAGGCCAATTGCCACAAAAGGAAATTGGAAATGCGTTGCTCGCCACCCGTGCGAATAAAGAGATCGGGCTCGGGGGCGTATGCCATGGACAGATGTTGTGCCAATTGCACCTCGGTCAACCGAGAGGGATCATCACGCAACTCAGGGTTGGCCAGAAATGCGGCTGACACCGCCTGCAGGATGTCCCAACGCCCGCCGTAGTTGGCTGCAATGGTCAGGGTCAGTCGGGTGTTGCCCGCTGTCTTTTCCATGCTGCGCTCGATCAGTAGCCGCAAGTGGTCGTCGAAAGCGGATAAGTCGCCCACGACCTTCAGACAGACGCCCTCTGTGTGAAGACTGTCCACGTCGCGCTCCAGCACGGTGCGGAACAGTTTCATCAGAAGACTGACTTCTTCAGCCGGGCGGCGCCAGTTCTCGGAAGAAAACGCAAAAAGCGTCAGAAAAGGAATGCCCCTGCGTACGCAGGCTCTTACGGTTGTGCGAACGGCATCAACCCCCCGCTTATGACCCGCAAACCGTGGCAGAAGTCTGCGTTTAGCCCACCGACCGTTACCGTCCATGATGATGGCCACATGTCGCGGTACGTCCGAGACGGGCGGCACTGCAATGGTGGCAGGTGGATGGGGGAGCTGGGTCATGTAGGGGCTGGATGTCCGTGCAGATCGTCCGTGCGAGTCCTTTAAACGGTCATGATTTCCTGCTCTTTGGTGCTGAGTATCTTGTCGATCTCAACCACAAAGCGATCAGTCAATTTTTGTACATCATCCTGTGCGCGACGCTCTTCGTCCTCGGTAATCGCTTTGTCTTTCAAGAGCTTCTTGAGGGTTTCGTTGGCGTCACGACGGCAACCGCGAACAGCCACCTTGGCACCCTCGCCAGCCGTCTTCACGACTTTGGTCAGCTCTTTACGCCGCTCTTCGGTCAAAGCCGGCATGGGTACTCGGATGGTTTCGCCCATGGTGGCGGGGTTCAGACCCAGATCGGATTCGCGAATAGCCTTTTCGATGGCTTGAACCATCTTCTTTTCCCACGGGGTGACCCCGATGGTGCGGGCATCCAGCAAGGTCACGTTCGCCACACCCGAAATCGGGGTCGGCGATCCATAGTAGTCGACCTGCACCTGGTCGAGCAAGCCGGTGTGCGCACGTCCCGTGCGAACGCGGGATAACTCGTTTTTAAGTGATTCAACCGACTTCAGCATTTTCTGCTCTGCGGTCTTTTTTACGTCTGCAGACGACATCTTTCCTGTTCTCCAGATAAACCGGCGAGGCCGGACCAGTTATGCTCAACTAGCTCAAACGTGAACCAGCGTTCCTTCGTCCTCGCCCAGAATGATACGCTTCAAAGCGCCTTCCTTGTTGATACTGAAAACGCGAATGGGCAATTTCTGATCGCGGCACAGCGCAAAGGCGGTGGCGTCCATGACTTCCAGATTCTTGGAAATGGCTTCGTTGAAGGTGATGGTCTGATAGCGGGTGGCCGTAGGGTCTTTTTTGGGGTCCGCCGTATAGACGCCATCCACCTTGGTGGCTTTCAGGACAACTTCGGCGCCCACTTCTGACCCGCGCAGGGCTGCAGCCGTGTCGGTTGTAAAAAACGGATTGCCGGTACCCGCAGCGAAAATGACGACCTTACCCTCTTCGAGGTAGCGCATGGCCTTGGGGCGGATGTAGGGCTCAACCACCTGTTCGATATTGAGCGCAGACTGTACCCGCGCTTCCACACCGAAATGCTTGAATGCGTCCTGCAGCGCAAGGGCATTCATGATGGTGGCCATCATGCCCATGTAGTCGGCCGTGGCCCGATCCATGCCGGATGCACCAGGCGCTACGCCGCGAAAAATATTGCCACCGCCGATAACGACAGCCAGTTCGATGCCCATGCGGGCAATCTCTGACACTTCGCCCACCATCCGCTCGATGGTGGCCCGGTTGATTCCGAAACTGTCATCGCCCATCAGGGCCTCGCCTGACAGTTTCAGTAGAACACGCTTGTATGCTGGCATAGAAATCCTCTGTAAAACGGGCGGAACCCGCCCGGATCAATCTTGCACTGAAAAAGCGGTCCGGAAAACCAACCGGCTCCGGGCCGGAGTCAACTTGCTTTCAGCTCACTTGGCTGCTGCAGCTGCGGCGGCAGCTTGGGCGGCCACTTCAGCGGCGAAGTCGTTGACTTTCTTTTCAATGCCCTCGCCCACCACATACAGGACAAAGCGGCTAACGGATGAACCCTTGCTCTTGAGCATGGCTTCAACGGTCAGTTTGTCGTCCTTGACGAAGGGCTGTGACAGCAACGCAACCTCTTTGAGGTATTTTTGTACGCTGCCCTCGACCATTTTGGCTGCGATTTCGGCAGGCTTGCCGGATTCGGTTGCCTTGGCCATGGCCACCGAGCGCTCCCGCTCGACGTCTTCCGCCGGAACACCGGTAGAATCCAGCGCCTTGGGCTTTGTAGCTGCGATGTGCATGGCAACATCTTTGCCAACGGCCTCGTCTGCGCCGGTGAAGTCGACCAGCACGCCGATCTTGCCGCTGTGAACGTAGGAAGCCAGACGACCGGCCGCACTGACGCGCTCGAAACGACGGATGCTCATGTTCTCGCCGATTTTGCCAACCAATGCAGAACGGACGGAATCAACCGTGCCGCCGGCATAGGCCAGGGAACCGATCGCTTCGACAGAAGCGGGATTCGACTCTGCGACCAACTGGGCCATGTCGTTGACAAACTTGATGAAGTCGTCGTTTTTGGCGACAAAGTCGGTCTCACAGTTTACTTCAACAATGCTGCCCAACTTGCCGTCAGCACTGATAAAAACACCAACCAACCCTTCGGCGGTGACGCGGGCAGAGGCCTTGGATGCCTTGTTACCCAGGCGCACGCGCAGGATTTCTTCTGCCTTGGCCATGTCGCCGGCGGCCTCTGTCAGCGCCTTTTTGCATTCCATCATGGGCGCGTCGGTTTTTTCGCGCAGTTCTTTCACCATGCCTGCGGTGATTTCAGCCATTTGTTTCTCCTTGAATCTTTAACACATGGGTGCGACATGATGCTGGCACCCGGACCACTTGATACGCACGGACGCACACAGTGCGGCCATTTTTTCAAAATCAGACCCATCCGGACAAAAAAAAGGGGCGATACACGCCCCTCTTGCTGCACCGGGCAGGTGCTTTAGTTGCTGCCTTCAACTTCGACGAACTCGTCGTCGGACTTGACGGCCTGCAGCACGTCGGCCACAGCAGACTCGCGACCCTGCAGCACAGCGGCCGTGATGGCGCGGGCATACAGGTCAATAGCACGGGCTGAGTCATCGTTGCCGGGAACGACGTAGGTCACGCCTTCAGGGCTGTGGTTGGTATCAACCACGCCGATGACCGGAATGCCCAGCTTTTGGGCTTCGGTGATGGCAATCTTGTGGTAGCCGACGTCGATCACGAAAATGGCGTCAGGACGACCAGTCATGTCCTTGATGCCACCGATCGATGCGTTTAGCTTGGCCAGTTCGCGCTCGAAAGACAGAGCTTCTTTTTTGGACATGCGCTCGAGACCGCCTTCAGCAACCTGGGCTTCCATGTCCTTCAGACGCTTGATGGAAGACTTCACAGTATTGAAGTTGGTAGGCAAATACCCTTAGTGAATACATTAATACTACTTTT
>SXZD01000305.1 GCA_005788065.1 Burkholderiales bacterium | reverse complement strand
TTGAACTCGGCACTGAATACGCGACGCGTGCGCCGCCCGGATGATTTGCTCATGTTGGTCTCCTGCCACGGCTCCTTTGCCATGGCGCAAAACCCCAATAATGCACTTATCCGACCTGTTCAGTTTTGCCGAGCCACTTCTCTGCTGGCACCGCTGGCCATGATTTTTCTGGGCTTGCGTGTTGCGCAAAGCGTCACACACCTGATCGGTACCAGTTCCGCGTTGGTATTCATCCGCGCCAACTTTTTTCTCGCGCAGATCGGCATCCTGTTTTATTGGGCGTGGCTGTTGGCGCAGTCCTTCACAGCGGCGGCATGATTGAAATGCATCGCCGTGTGAGTTCAATCCCGCTCATCTGAACACATCGTATGTTGCAGCACATTGCGTTTTATCGTTTTGTCCGCATCTCCGACATGGAGGTGACGCTCGCCGCCTTGCGCGCAGCGGCTGACGGTTTGAGTGGTTCAGTGCTCGTGTCCGAAGAGGGCATCAATGGCACGCTGGCCGGGCCATCTGACCTGCTCGATCATTTTGAGCGGCAGATGAATTCGCACGACGTGCTGGCTCCGCATTTTGCCGGCATGACATTCCGCCGAACCGATTGCAGGACACCGCCTTTCGGGCGGTTGAAGATTTCACGCAAGCGCCAGTTGGTTGAAATGGGTTTGCCACCGGTGGATGCATCGGTGCAGCCCGAAGGCTCATTGTTGACTCCGCAGCAGTGGCGCGAGTTCATACAGCGCGACGATGTGGTGATCATCGACAATCGCAACAGCTTTGAGTATCGGCTGGGACGATTCGGCAATGCCATCGATCCGGGTGTTGCCAATTTTCGCGACTTCCCGCAATGGATACACGCTCAGTTACCTGAGTGGAAAGCACAGGGCAAGCAGATCGGCATGTATTGCACCGGTGGCATACGCTGTGAAAAAACGGCTGCGTGGCTTGCGACCGAGGGCGTGCATGTGGCGCAGTTGCACGGTGGCATTCTCAACTATCTGCAGACATTTCCGGGGGCTGGCCTGTCTTCAGGTTCAGCAGATGACTCCAACGCGACTTCCCTTTCCCGTGCCGTGCCAGATTCTGCAAGTCCATCAATGGATCAGGCAGACTGGCAGGGCGAATGTTTTGTGTTCGACAATCGCATCGCACTGGACAGTCATTTACAGGAAACGGGGCGTGACCCTGATACCGTTTATGCCGGTGAGGCCGATGGCGAGTTTCGTGCGCAGCGTGCCAAACGGCTGCAAGCCGCTGTCAAAGATGGCGTGGCACCGAGCGTCGTGCTGTGTCCGCCCGGGGCGTGGGACACACTGCATGCCTTCCTGTGTGAACGCTTTCCCATGGTGTCTCCCGAGAATTGGCTGAAGCGGCTGCAAGCCGGGGACATTGCAGACACGGCCGGCAACACGTTCAACGTATCCAGTCCGTATCGTGCCGGTATACGCATCCTTTACTATCGCAGTGTGCAGCAAGAGCCTGCCGTTCCATTTGAAGCGAAGGTGCTGTTTGCCAACGAGCGTTTCATCATTGCGGACAAACCGCATTTTCTTCCGGTTGCGCCCAGCGGACGTTATGTGACGCAAACCTTGCTGGTTCGCTTGCGACAGCAATTGCAACTGGTTGAATTGATGCCTGCGCATCGCATCGACAGGGAAACGGCTGGGCTGGTACTGCTGACAACAGATGCACGCTATCGCGATGCGTATCAGGCTTTGTTTCGCAGGCGCAAAGTACGCAAGGTCTACGAAGCAGTGGCGCCGGTCAATCCGCAATTGCAGTTTCCATTGCAACTTGAACAGCGCATTGAGCAGGCGGAGCATTTCATGCAGATGCGTGTTGTGGCGGAATCTGCGGGCAGTCTTTCAGAGCGCGGTGAAAACGATTTCAATGCCCGGGTTCGTATTCACATCCTGCAGTCTGCCGGTGATCGGGCTTTGTATCAACTGGAGCCGCAGACGGGTGTGCGGCATCAATTGCGGGTGCAGATGGCCAGCCTCGGATTACCCATCTGTAACGATCAGATTTATCCGGTGCTGCAACCTGAAGCGCCGGTGGACAGCATCACTGCAACATACGAGAAACCCCTGCAGTTACTGGCGCGCGAACTTGCATTCGATGATCCGGTGACAGGGGAGACCTTTCACTTTTGTAGCGAGCGCTCGTTGCAGTGGGCGCCGGGTTAGCGAAGCTTTTTGGAAACTGCCCAGTGATGGCACTGTCTCGGACGACACCTCGCTTCTTCCGGCCTCAACTCTTCCAGGCTCGTCCAAGTCGTCGTCAAGCGACAACGTGGCCCCTCGCACTCGCGTTCGTATACGAACGCAGGAGTGCGTCGGTGTCGCCTGGTGCGAGGTCGTCCGGGCTCGGCGTCTGACTGTCCGAACAGTGCCATCACTGGGCAGTCTCCCGAAAAGTCGCTCTGGCAGTATCGCAGCGGCGCATGCATCGTTCGCGTTTTTCTCGTAGTCGTACAGGCTAGCCCGCGTTGCTGCTCAATCATGTGCCGTAGCGTCACAGGGCGTTCGGAGATCGACTCCGCCGGATCGCATCCGAAAAATTGCGCCCGACCGTGCGGCACCCGTTCCGTAGCGGATCACCGATCCGCGTAGGACCGAGGCCCCGCGCAGACGGGGCTCGGAGGATGCTAACGTTGAGGAGCGCAATTTTTGCGGGAGAACCGCCGGAGCGAATCCGGACGCCTAAGACGAAAAGATCATGGCCTCTAATACGTAGAGTCCGGAGCGAATCCGGACGCCTGAGACGAAAAGATCATGGCCTTTAATACGTAGAGTCCGGAGCGAATCCGTACGCCTGAGACGAAAAGATCATGACATTGATCAGTTGCACGATCGTAGCTGACTTCGCTACTGCGCCTTGGCTTCACTGACCGCCATCAGCGGATGCTGCATCAGAAACTGCGATATATCCCGATCCATCATCGGTATCGACAGCGCATATCCCTGTAGAGATCCGAATCCCAGCGAAGTCAGAAACGCTTTCTGCGCCTCCGTCTCCACGCCTTCGCCCACGGTATCGATACCCATGCGCGTCAAGGCCAAATGCAGCGCCTCCACCAGACTGCACGCCTGCGCATCGTCCGGTATGCGGCGGATCAGCGTACGGTCAAACTTGGCAATCGACGGTCGGATATCCTGCAGCAAGGTCAGATGCGTTGCCTGCACGCCCACATTGTCGATCACCAACTGCACGCCCAGCGCTCGCAAATCGTCACACTGCTGCCGCAGGTTCTTGATGCCCATGACCAGGACGCTTTCCGGTATTTCAAGCTCCAGCCAGTGCGGCGGCATCTCCGTCCGCTGCAGTACTGCTGTCACCTGCTCGGCCAACTCGCCCGTCTGCAGGTGTTTCACTGAAATGTTGACCGACACCCGAAGTTCGCTTTGCTGCGACGCATTGAACTCGCGTATGAACAGCGCTGCCTTCTCCATCACATCCAGGCTCAGCGGTGCGATCAAACGTGTTTCTTCCGCCACGCCGATAAAGTCCGCTGGCGATATCAGTCGACCTTGCGCGTCACGCAATCGTGCCAGCGCCTCCAGCGCTTGTACCTGACCGGTCTTCGTACAGAAGCGGGGTTGGTAGTGCACTTGCAGCGTCTTGCGTTCCAGCGATTCGCGGATGATTTTCTCCAGCATCGCCTTGCGCTGTACGCCATCTGCCATGCTGTCTTCAAACAAGGCGACTGCATTTTTGGTGCGCTGCTTGATGTGGTACATCGCCATGTCCGCATGCTTCATCAGCGAAATCGCTTCGGTACCATGGTCGGGGTAGAGCGCAACACCGACTGACGCGCCCACATGCACCTTGTCCGCATGGATGATGAACGGGTTTTGGCCAATGGTGCGCACAATTTTCTGCCCCACCTGCAGGGCAGAGTCTGCGCCATCAATGCCATTGAGTATCAGCAAAAATTCGTCACCACTCTGGCGTGCCACCACATCGCTATTTCGTACACAGGTCTTCAGGCGTTGCGCAACGAGTTTTAGCAGTTCATCACCGATCTCGTGACCGCGCGTGTCGTTGACTTTTTTGAAGCCGTCCAGATCCATGAACAGCACCGCGACTCGACGGTCCATCCGTCGAGCATTCTCGATGCCGCGTTCCAGTTCGATTCTTGCGCATTCGCGGTTTGGCAGGCCTGTCAGGCTGTCATGCAAAGCCTGATGCCGCGCCTTCTCTTCGCTGGTCTTGATGTCCGTAATGTCAGACAGGAAGAGCGACACACCTTCCTGCCCCGGAAAGCAGCGCGCTAGGTGCCATGTGTGTCCATCGTGCCATTCAAACGAGTGTGCCAGTTGCGTAGAGACCGCGCGGTACAGTTGATTGCGGAAGGGCGTACGCTCCAGTTCCGGCATTTCTGTCCACAGATGTTTGCCCAGCAACTGGTCCAGCGTGCGTCCAAACGTCAGTGCCGCTTTCTGGTTCAGAAATGACAGATTCCATTCCGAGTCCAGCGACATGAAACCGTCTTCGATGTTTTCCAGAATCAGTTGCAGTCGCGCTTCGGTTTTCACGAGCGTTTCAGCCAGCGACCGGTTATGCGCAGAGCCCATCCAGCACACATGCCCTGACGTCTTCACCGCTTGCCATTGATAACCAAAAATCTGCCCGCGCGCATTGCGCATGCGAAACTCGCCTTCCACCCGCCCCTCGGCCGTGCTGGCCTTGTTCAGCATGCTCTTGAACAAGCCGATATCCGCGCCGTGTATCCACTGCTCCAGTGCTGCGCCTGTGAAACGGCGAGCAGGCAGATTGAGCAATTGCGTCAGTCCCTTGCCGGCTTCCGTTACGGTGCCTTGCAGTGTGGTGGTCAACACCAGATCAGGCAGGGACTGTTCGCGGCTGCGGGTGTCGTGTATCAGGTGATACATCGATTCGGAGTCTTGGCTGCTGCTGGCATGCACAGGTTCGGATGCATGCATGAACAGCAGGCTCAGTCCCTTGTACGGCCAGACCTGCAGCAGCGTCCAGTGTGCACTGCCACGCGCCAGACACGATGCGGCCCAGCCTGTCTGGTTGATCACGGCATGCGACAGATCGCGCTGCACATCCGCACCGAACAATTCGCTGATGCGTGCTATCCGGGTGGCTGTCTGCATCTGGTCACGAAACCCCGGGCTGGCACACAACAGTTCCACATGACCGGACAGATCGCCGAGCAGGGCCACTGCGCGATGCGCGTCGGTCAGTGCCTCGCGGATGAGGGGGTCGTTGAGCAGCAGGGGGCTGCTCATGGTTTGACACGTACCAGTTCGCGGTCGATTTCCTCGACCAGTGACTCGCTGCGCACGATATGCTGCGCAGAGCTTTCGATCACGGCAATCGCTTCCTGGCTGGCATTGCGCGCAAACTCCAGTGACGACAGCAGGTCCATGGCCTGACGCTGACTGTTGTGCATCTGCACCACGAGGTCTTCGATGGCTGATGCCGTGCTGGCATTTTCTTCCTGCAACGCTTGTGTGGAACGAGTGATCTGCCGTGTCATGCCAAACGACATTTCCACTTTTTCCTGAAACAGCGTCATCACCTGCGTGCTGTTGTAAATGGCGGTGGTCAGTTCTTCAACCGTCGATTCCATGTGCTCAAACTGCTTGCGGATCTCGCCGCCCAGATTGTCCAACTGCGTCTGGGCAGCCAGTGCCGCTTGTGCATCGACCGCACCGGCCGACAGCGATTGGGCCGAGGGCATGCGCAGTGCGCAAATTTTGTCAGACAGGGTGCTGGCTGCGGTGATGGCCGCCTTGACCTGCACCAACTGGTTGAACAGCCTGTCCACATTGTCGCGCCCGGCCTGAACGCGCTCCCGCACCGAGCGGATGTCCTCTTCGTACTGGCGTGTGGTTTCCAGTATCCGGTCTGCACTGTCCCATGCGCCGCGGGCCGTCTGTGCAATGGCCTCTGCGCGCGTGGAGAGTTTGTCGTTGTTGTCATACAGACGGCTGACCTGGTCTGCGCCCACATCCGAGCGCTCTTTCTGTACCGCTGCTTTCTGTCGCAGGCGTGCTGCGATGTCGGCCAGTTGCTTCATGTCGCTGCGCAGCATGCTGAAGGCCGATATCAGACGCACCAGATGGTCTGCATGTGCATTGAATGCAGCCGCTGCCGGTGTCAGTTTGTGTCCGTCAGCCGACTGTGCGCGTTGCGACAGGTCCAGCATGCGGTTGGGCGCCAGTTTCTCGAGCAGGGACGTGGCTTCCTGTCCGTCCCGTGTTTCTTTTTGCAGCAGTCGGCTGACCGCATGCAGCAGGCTGAGGTAGACCATCATCACGCCCAGATACGTGAATGCGCCATGCTGCACCGTGTGTCCCGCCTCAAGTGGTAGCTGTAGCGCACGTGGCATGCCGGGGATGAGCAGGTTGGCCATGATGATGGCCAGCCACACGCCGCCATGTCCGGCAATCGCTTTCCAGTTGCGAAACAGCAGCAAGGCGGGGGCGGGCACCAGCATGAGCGTGATGCTCAGCGCCATGCTGCCGGTTTGCGCAGCCAGCAGGGCTGTCAGCAGACCCAGCACCATGCCGCTGGCATGTGCGGCAGGGGACCAGGCGGCGGTCAGTATGGTGGAGTTGGAAGCGACAGCTTGAGCGTTGCCTTGCGTACGGGCATTGTGGGCGGTGGCCACGCTGCCGGCAGGGTTCAGGGGGATTGAGCGAGTTCCCATGGCTTCACATCCTGGTTGGGTAACAACAGGGTGAAGCGGGTACCGGGCTGCAGATGGTCGATGAGCAACTCACCGCCGAGCAACTCCACGGAACGTTTGACGATGGAGAGGCCCAGGCCCCTGCCTTTGATATCTGCGACATTTTCACCCCGGTTGAACGGCCGGAAAAGCTCTTCTCTCAGGCGCTCGGGAATACCGGCACCCTCATCCTCGATGATTATCCGATGTTTGAAACCTTGATCTGTCAAAGAGTATGAAATTTCGACCTTTTTTCCGGGGTCTGGGGTGTATTTGATGGCGTTGCTGATGAGATTGGACAAACAGGCGAGCAGGGGGAAGTGCGCCATGTTGTGCAGGATGACCTCCGGCGGAATGTTCAACCGTACATCGCCGGCCGCTTTGAGGTGCTGGTCGCAAAAATCTGCAATCAAGCGGCGGCATTCGCCAGCGAGCTTGATGTTTTCGCGTTTGAAGTTGCGGGTGGTGCTGACGCGAGCCAGTGTGACCGAATCTTCGATCAGCCGGCTCATGCGGTCAGCGCCCTCCAGAATGCGGTCAAACTGCTGCTTGACCCGTTCCGTGAAGTTCTGGGTGGTGGGCGACAGGCTTGACCCCAGACGGGCTGCGAATTTGACGGCGGCCAGCGGGTTGGCCAGGTCGTGGCTCACAGAAAACAGGGTGTTCAGGCGCAGACTGCTCAGGTTTTTTTCCAGGTCGATTTCCTGCATCAACAGCATGGCGGCTTGCTGGTCGTCCCGCACGGAGTCGATGGTGCCAAACATCTGCATGGGCAGGTTGTTCTCGCTGCTGCGCTTGAGTTGGCCTTTGACATGGATCCAGAAACTGGCGCCTGACACGTGCACCAGGCGGTAGGTGATCTCCAGCGGTCTGTCGTCCAGAAACGTTTCCTGAACCGCATTCATGAAGCGGATGCAGTCGTCTTTGTGAACCAGTTTTCGCAAAAATTCCTGCGCCTGCATTGTGATGGATGCGGGGTAACCCAGCAGCGGCAAAAAATGCTCCGGGCCAGACAGCACGCCGCTCTGAAAGTCGGCGCTGCCCAGTCCCTGCTCGGCTTGAGGCGCATGCCATTGCCACAGCATCAGCGGCGAGGATTGTGCGATTGCTTCGTTCAGCCGCGCAAGCTCTTCCTGTGACTGCGACAGGGCATAGCGTTTGGCTGTCGCAGCTGACCTGACCGGGGCGTCCAGTGCGATGAGGGTGGCATCGCCTTTGCCCGCGCCAGCAGCGCCCGTTGCGCTGCCGTGTACCCGCAGCGTGACGTTTGCAGCGTCGGGGTTGTCGGCAGCATCCTTGTTGTCGCTCACGATTTCAGCGCTGCCATAGACCACCATGGGCTTGTGGTTGGCGGGGCTCAGCAGGATGCTGCCGCGCACATGCAGGCGGATGTAGTCACCCCAGCGGTTGCGGATGCGGTAGGTCAGGCTGTAGCCGTTGAGTTGTTCCTGCATCAGCCGCAGGGCATTGGCCTGGATGATCTCTACGTCGTCGGGGTGAACCAGCCGGATATACGTCGACAGCGAACAGGGCTTGGGCGACTGCTCTATCTGCAATTGGTCAAAGGGCCCGCCACTGACGCGAAACTCGTCGTGGTCAAATAGCGTGCCCCCCAGCCCCTGTGGAAACAGCTCGGATTTCCATACCCAGAAGCCCATGCGCGTGTCGCGCAGCAGGTGCTCGACACCGAGCAGCAGCTCATTGATGTTGCGCACGGTGGACTGATGGTCGGACATGGGGTCTGATTCGCTTCAAAGCGGAGGAGCGAATGATACAACGCACGGCGTGCGCTGTGGGTGAACGGGCTGAGCGCTCAGTGAAACGCGTGCCCCAGCCAGTCATTGACCAGATTGAAGCTCTCGGTCTTGAAGCCGGTGGTGACTCTCGGCAGATTCAAGTTGCGCACCCGCATCAGCGAGTCAGCGTCGCCCGAGTATACGAACACGGGGCGTCCCGGAAAGACGCGGCGCAGTTCAGTCACGATGTCCGGACCGGCGCGGTCCGGCACGTTCAGGTCCACAATTGCCGCACCAGGCGGGTTGGCGTCGATTGCGGCAATGAAGTCCGCAAAAAAAGTGAACAGCTCTATCTTGCAGTCAGGCTGGGTCAGTTCGACCAGGTCCTGCATGGTGGGGCCCAGCAGCGGGTCGTCTTCCAGAATGTAGAGCGTGTTCATGGGAACGAATGATCCGATCGCAGGTGGACGTTGATGGATGCAATAAAACACTCGTGTACGAGTGTGGGGGGCATACGACTGCCGTATTGTTATCTTATGTTAACAAAGCGCGGAGCGCCGGGCTATTGTCTGTTACCGAGGAAACATTCCATTTTTCACACGGCCCACCCCGCCTCGACGATGTGCAGCGCCTTGTCCGTTACCGGTAGCAGGCTGTAGCGGCGTCGGGAACCGGGCGGGAGGATGTCGCCGGTCAGGTGGTCGGTGATGTGCATCCGGGTTTGGGACGTGTGGCGGGCTTGGTGCAGAGGTTTGCGCGGTGCGTTTAACTCAGCCGCCCATTGTGCAATTTGCAGTTGCTGCATCAGGTCCTCGCTGCTCAGCGTGGTGTTGCTTTCAAGAGTCATGCTGCGTCGCAGCAATTCATTGATGGCGTTTTGCGCGGGGGGTGATTCAAAATGCAGTGAAAGTCTGTCGTGGTAACTGAACCAGCATCGGCCTTTCAATTGTGTTTTCAAGTGACTGAACAAGGTCTCGGTTGTTTCGGGCGTGTCATGCAGCAGGCCCTGTTGCCCCAGGCTGTTGGCAAACAGAAGGGTGGCGTGAGGCCATTGCGCCAGCACGTCGGACAGGGTCGTCATGAAGTCTTGCTGCAGCCACGCAATTTTTCGCGCAGGCTGGGTTTGCGCATGTTGTCCATGGCGGGTTGTTTCGGACTTTTTATGGACAAGTCTGAAAAAAAGCGGGGCCAGTGGGTCCATGTCCACGCACGTGATGTGCGTGAATGGATCGAGGATGTCATCCGGCAGTGTCCACCCGGCGCTGGGGCCCAGCATGATCAGTTCACGGCGTGAGCCAGCGGCAGTGTTGCGGAAGCTTGCATCGCAGTGTCCGGCATCAGTATTTTTACTGATGCCGTCTGCGTTTTTCTGGTACCACTGTTGACCCACCCATTGCTGAAAGCTGCGCCATTGCGCGCGTTTGCGCCATGCTCGCCAGTGCCAGGATACCCCCCCAGTTTGCGGGTAAGGTTGTTTCACAGTTGCCAACATTCTTTTCCTGATGGTACTTTTCCGCACACAGATGCGAATCGGGTCTGATTACGCATCAAAGAGGGGGCATGGGCGCATCCGGCCGGTCTCCTCTCACACATCATAAACCGGAGCAAAGAGGAGAGAGTCAATGTCACGGCACGCCAGTTCCGCACATGTTGCGGATGGCCGCGGTTTGTCACGCGGTGTTTCTGAAGTTTCCCAGTCCCCATCCTGTTCTTCCGTCATTAAACCCCTGTTCCGTGCTTCGCTGATGGCTGCGTCCGTGGCTGCTGCGATTGGTGTGGCAACGCCTGCGATGGCGTTTGAATTTTCGCTGGCCGATGGTGAGGTGAAGGGCAGTTTTGATACGACATTGTCGTATGGCGTGCTGATGAGGGCGGATAAGCGGGATAACACGTTGGTGGGGTTATCGTCTAATTTTAACGGCGCACAGGCTGGGACAGCCGTTTCTGCCGCAGGGGATGATGGAAATAGAACCTACGATAGGGGCGATGTCATTTCTTCGCTGTTTAAGATGACGAACGAACTGTCTCTGTCTTATCAAAACTTTGGATTTTTTGCGCGGACACTTGCGTTTTACGACACGGCTGTCGCAGGACGTCCCACCTCGTCGCTAAGTGGCGCGGGATTGTTTGATAAAAATCTTTCTCCTGAAGCCCAAAAGAGATTATCAGACGATGCACGTATTCTCGATTTTTATGTCAGAGGCTCTTTTGATGTGGTTGGTAAAAATCTGAATACAAGGATTGGTCGTCAAGTTATCAACTGGGGTGAGAGTACTTTCATTCCCAACGGGATCAATATTATTAACCCTGTCGATGTAGCGCGCTTGCGCGCACCCGGTTCAGAATTGAAGGAGGGTTTGCTACCGCAGGAAATGATTTGGGCGTCACAAGAGTTGACTGATACGCTTTCAGCCGAGGCGTTTTATCAGGCGACATGGCGCGAGACACGAATCGACCCGCGTGGTTCATTTTTCAGTACAACAGATGCTGCCTCACCAGGTGGGGCTCTCATTCCAATTAGCGTGGGACTGTACTCTCGACAGGCAGACGTTGAGCCAGGCAACAGTGGGCAATTTGGTTTGGCGTTGCGAAAGTTGCTGCCGGAGTTTAACAACACTGAGGTTGGCGCATATTACGTTAATTACCACAGCCGAACCCCATTAGTGGGTACGGTCAAAGGATCTGAGGCGGTGTATAACGGCACTGGTGGAGTTGCTGGTGGCTATTACCTCGAGTATCCGAGAAATATTGAATTGTTCGGATTGAGTTTGAGCAGTTCGGGGCCCCTTGGTACTTCGGTTCAGGCTGAGTATTCGTATCGGCCAAATATGCCTATACAAATATCAACAATTGAACTTCTTGCGGCGGCGTTTCCAGATAATGACCCCGCCGTTGCTAACGCCACGGTGGGAGCCTTGCAGAATGGCTTTCAGTTATCAAGAGGTAATAATTCTGGGTATGGTGACACCACCGGAAACCGGCCTGGCACAAAGTACGCTGGTTATCGCGAAGTCAAAATGCACCAAGTACAAAGTACAATAACCAAATCCTTTGGTCCGCAATTAGGTTCGAGTCAGCTAACTACAGTGGCCGAGGTGGGGCTTACATATTTGGATTTGCCTGATGGGATTTTGTTTGAAGGTCCCGGTGCTTCTATCCTGCAAAGTCCTAGCGCGAACCCCAACAGAGTGAATTCCAATGGTTACGCTACCAAGCGTTCGTGGGGTTATCGTGCACTTGCGAGAGCGGACTATCCAAATGCGATTGGTGCAGCCACTTTAACCCCTCGTATCGCATTTGCGCATGATGTAAGGGGTGTAGGACCAACGTTTAACCAAGGTGCTCAATCAATCAACATTGGCGTTACTTACAACTTGCGCAATACATGGCAGGCTGATTTGTCTTACACGGGTTTCTTTGGAGGTAGAACTTACACCGGCATTAGTCCCTTCGGTAATGCAGCCGCCGGGGGTGTCTCATCCTCCTCCGCCAACCCCCTCAAAGACCGCGACTTCATCGCCGCAACCGTCAGCTACTCATTCTGAAAAAAGACACGGAGACTTTACACATGAAACACCTGCAAATCTCTGCCGTCACTTTGGCGCTGGGGCTCGCTTTCACAGCGCACACCGCGCTGGCGGAAGTGTCAGCCGCCGACGCAGCCAAGCTCGGCAAATCGCTCACTCCCATGGGCGCGGAACAGGCTGCCAACGCATCAGGCAGCATTCCTGCGTGGACCGGTGGTCTGACCACCAACACACCCAACTTCAAAGAGGGCGGTCACTACGAAGACCCGTTTGGTGCTGACAAGCCGCTGTTTACCATCGATGCGTCCAACATGGACAAGTACAAGGACATGCTGTCAGCCGGCCAGATGGCCATGCTGAAGAAATACAGCACCTACAAGCTGCCGGTTTATCCGACACGCCGTACCGCTGCATTTCCCAAAAAGCATTATGAAGAAACCGCGGCCAACGCCACCAAGGTGAAGCTCGCTGAAAGCGGCAACGGTATTGTCGGTACCAAAGGCGGCATTCCGTTCCCCATTCCGCAGAATGGTCTGGAAGCCGTGTGGAACCATCTGGTTCGCTACAAGGGCGACACCTATGCCACCCAGTGGAGCCAGTTGCCCGTTACGCGTGAAGGTACGTACACACCGGTGCGTTTCGAATATGAATTCGACATTCATTTCGGCAGCATGACCAAGACCGATGCAGAAAAAGAAGACAACAAACTCTTCAATTTCCTGCAGAACGTCACGGCACCTGCACGACTGGCCGGCAACATCCTGCTCGTGCACGAATTCGCTGACCAGGTGAAGGCGCCGCGTCAGGCATGGCTGTACAACGCAGGGCAGCGTCGCGTACGTCTGGCACCCAACGTGGCATACGACAACCCGGGTACTGCATCCGATGGTCTGCGTACCAACGACGACTTCCTGATGTTCAACGGCGCAACCGACCGCTACAACTTCAAGCTCGTGGGCAAGAAGGAAATGGTGGTGCCTTACAACGCGTACAAGATCAGCGGCAACTTCATCAAGACTGCCGATCTGGTCAAACCGGGTCACTTCAACCAGGATCACACGCGGTATGAAATTCACCGCACCTGGGTGGTGGAAGCCACGCTGAAAGAAAATGTGAACCACGTGTATTCCAAGCGTGTGTTCTACATCGACGAAGATTCGTGGATGATCCAACTGGCCGACAAGTACGATGCACGCGGTGAACTCTACCGCTTCGCAGAGGCACACGGCATCCAGATGCCCAACGTGCCGATGTACTACCCGACCATTGAAGTGCAGTACGACCTGAACTCCGGTCGTTACCTGGTCAGCAGCGTGCGTTCAGATGAGCCGAAGTTCTACGAGAGGATCAAGCGCTCTAACAGCGACTATACGCCTGCCAACCTGCGCAATCTGGGTACACGTTAATTTGTGATGTGATGTCAAAGCCAGTCCGGTGAAAACCGGGCTGGCTTTTTTGTGAAGATTTCCATGAGAAGAATCATTGGCTTTGGCCTCATTCTGCTGATCTGCGCGATTGTGGCCTATGCATTTGCTCCGCGCCCTCCCGTCCAGAAACCCGCTACCGCCCAGCGTTTTGACAGGGTCATGATCAATGATGCCAAACGTGCGGGCGACCGCATTGTGGCAATCGGCGATGCGGGGCGTATTTTTGTGTCTGACGATGAAGGTGAAACATGGCGCCATGTCGACAGCGGAACACGGTCCACCTTGACACGCCTGCGTGCGCTGGACGAGAAGACGCTGATCGCCGTAGGGCACGATGCCATCATCCTGAAGTCCGATAACGCGGGCGATACATGGACAGAGCTCTACAGTGCACCCGACGCCGAGTCGCCACTGATGGACGTGCTGGCCCTGGATGAGCAGCGAATGGTGGCCATCGGTGCCTATCATCAGTATCTGCAGTCGCTTGATGGCGGTGCCAATTGGGACCCGGTGCAGGTCTCCGATGATGACAAGCATTTCAATGCCATTGCCCGCATGGGCAAGGATGGCCTGCTGCTGCTGGGCGAAGCCGGTACCGTGCTCTACAGCAAAGACCTCGGCAAAACATGGGCCAAAGTGCCCACACCGTATGCCGGCAGTTATTTTGGTGCGGTGGTGATTGATGACAAAACGGCCATCGTCTTTGGCATGCGCGGCAACCTGTTCCGCTTCACCGTCGGCGGCAAGGGGCTTGAGAAGCTCGACAACGACAGCAAGGCATCGCTGCTCGGTGGCGAGATGGCAGACGATGCCGTGGTGTTGGTCGGACAGGACGGAACGGCATTGGTGAGCAAGGACAAAGGCATGACATTCAATCGTCAGCGCACATCAGGCAGCCGTATCCACACGGCAGTGATGAAGCGTAAAGACGGCCAATGTCTGGCGGTGGGCGAGCAGGGCGCAGTGGTGTTCAAACTGGCTGAGGCTGCGCCGTCCGAAGGAGTAAAACAATGAACGCGTCCATGGAAAAATCCAACAACGGTGGCAACGTCAGCGCACCCGCCCCCCATCAGGTCAATCCGGTGGTGGCCATGATTGCCAATGTGCTGTTTTCTGCGCGGGCATTCTGGTTGTGCGTGTTTTTGGCGATCACGGTCGGTCTGGCCTGGTCTGCCACACACCTGAGGACGGATGCAGGTTTCCGCAAGATGATTCCGCTGGATCATCCGTACATGAAAACCTTCCTCGACTACCAGAAGACATTTGGCGGTGCCAACCGCACGCTGGTTGCCTTGCGCACCACTGACCCCGATATCTACAACGCAGAGTTCTTCAAGGCACTCAAAGGTGTCACGGACGATGTGTTCTTCATCCCCGGCGTGGACCGTCCGTCCGTGCAGTCGCTGTTCACACCCAATGTGCGTTATATTGAAGTGGTGGAAGAAGGCTTCTCCGGCGGCAACGTGGTGCCGGCCAATTTCTCCGGCAGTGACGAAGATCTGGAGAAGGTGAAAATCAACGTGCTCAAGTCGGGGCGCGTGGGTCGTCTGGTCTCCAATGATTTCAAAGGAGCCCTGGTCTCGGCTGAGTTGCTGGAGATTGATCCCACCACGGGAGCCAAGCTGGACTATGCCGAGGTGGCGCGCAAGCTCGAAGCCATTCGCGCCAAATACCAGAGCGACACGGTGCAGATTCATATTATCGGTTTTGCAAAAGCGGTGGGCGATATCAGCGAGGGTGCCAAGGGTGTGCTGCAGTTCTTTGGTCTGGCATTCCTCATCACGGCTTTGCTGCTGTCGTGGTACAGCGGTTCTGCCAAGCTGACCGTGCTGGCGCTGGTCTGCGCACTGGTACCGGTGGTGTGGTTGCTGGGCCTCTTGCCCATCTTGGGCTATGGCATCGACCCCAGGTCGATTCTGGTTCCTTTCCTCATTTTCTCGATCGGTGTGAGCCATGCGGTGCAGATGACCAACGCATGGAAGACTGAATACATTCACGGTGCCGACAGTCTCGAATCGTCGCGCAGGGCCTTCGTCAAGTTGTTCATGCCCGGTGCGATGGCGCTGCTGGCCAATGCGCTGGGTTTCCTTGTCATGTTGAACATTCACATCGACATGGTGCGCGAACTGGCTGTGACAGCCAGTATCGGTGTGGCGGTGATGATCATCACCAACAAGATGTTGCTGACCGTACTGCTGTCCTATGTCCGTTTGGATACCTTCAGTCAGGCCAGCCTGCGCGGACGCGAGGGCAATGGCGACAGCATGTGGAATTCGCTGGGCTTTCTGGCGAAGCCCGGTGTCGCCATCGTGGTGTTGGCGCTGGCTACCGTGCTGACCGCATTCAGTGCATTGAAAGCACGTGAAATGCGAACGGGCGATCTGGGCAAGGGCATTCCGGAGTTGCGCGATTCGTCTCGCTACAACCAGGATACGGCTGCAATTGTGAGCAGCTTCACCATCGGCGTGGACGTGCTGTCTGTCATTGCGCAGGCGCGCGAGGGCATTGATGGCGCCTGCACGCAATTTGATGTCATGGACGCGATGGACCGCTTCGAAACCAATGTACGCAATGTGTATGGCGTACAGAGCACCATCTCGCTACCGGCCACTGCAAAACTGCTGGCGGCGGCCAACAATGAGGGAAATCCGCGCTGGCGCGTGCTGGCACGCAACCGCGATGCGCTGGCACAGTCTGTCATTCCGGTGGATACGGCAACGGGCTTGTTGAATACCGATTGCAGTGCGATGCAGATCCTGATTTTTACGAGCGATCATCAGGGTGAAACCATTTCGCACATCCTGCGGGAGATCAAGGCGTGGATCGCTGCAAACGAATCGCCGGATGTATCGTTCCGGCTGGCCAGTGGCAACGTGGGCGTGATGTCTGCGACCAACGAGGCGGTCGAGTCTTCCGAAGTAACGATGTTGCTCTTGCTGTTCGCCTCCATCGGCTTGCTCTGCTTTGCAGAGTTCCGTTCGCTGCGGGCGGTGATGTGCATACTGGTTCCGTTGGCCATCGTGTCGGTGATGTGCAATGCCTTGATGGCCATTCTGGGAATCGGTCTGAAAGTATCGACACTGCCGGTGATCGCATTGGGTGTGGGTGTTGGTGTGGACTACGGCATCTACCTGTATGAGCGCATGAAAAACGAGCTGGCAGCCGGCGCCGACCTGCCGCGTGCCTTCGCCTCAGCCCTGCAGCAGCGGGGCTCTGCAGCGCTCTTTACAGCGGTTACGATGGCCATCGGTGTGGGAACGTGGGCTTTCTCGGCGCTGAAGTTTCAGGCGGATATGGGCATCCTGCTGGCGTTCATGTTCCTCGTGAACAT
>SXZD01000304.1 GCA_005788065.1 Burkholderiales bacterium | reverse complement strand
GCCCCATCCTGCACCCCAAATTGCACGGCATCGTACTGGTCCCGGTGGCGCCGCACGCGCTGACCAACCGTCCCATCGCCCTGCCCGGCGATGCCCATATCGAAATCCAGCTGCGCGGCGGGCCTGAAACCGGCGTGCACTTTGACATGCAGTCCAACGTGCGGATGGAAACGGGCGATGTGGTGTCCATTGCCGTGGCGGATGAGCCGGTCAGTCTCATACACCCGGTGCAGTACGACTATTTCGCCATGCTCCGCCAAAAACTGCACTGGAGCGCCAACCCAATTGACTGGACCCCCAAGACCCGGGGCAGCAGAGATTCCGGCCATGCTGCTTAGTTTGACCATTCAAGACTTTGTCATTGTCAGCCAACTGACGCTGGACTGCAGCCGCGGGCTAACCGTGCTGTCAGGAGAGACCGGCGCGGGCAAGTCCATACTCATCGATGCCCTGTCCCTTTGCATGGGCGAACGCAGCGACGCCAGCTTTGTGCGCGAAGGCGCCGACTGCGCGCGCATCACAGCCGTGTTCGACCCGCCGCAGGCAGCGCGAGACCTGCTGGCAGCCAATGACCTGCCTGCCGACGAACTCATCATCCGGCGCACCGTCGCCCGCAGTGGCAAGTCGCGGGCGCTGGTCAACGAAACCCCGGTGACCGCCGGGCTACTGAAGTCGCTGGCATACTGCCTCATCGACATCCACGGTCAACATGCGTTTCAATCACTGGTACGCGCCGATGAGCAGCGCCGTCTGCTCGACAGCCATGCTGGTTTGCAGTCCGAGGCGGATGCCGTTCGGCAGGCGTGGAAACGCCTGCAGATTAGCCAGGACGAATTACAGGCTGCTCGCAACGCGCGGGAGCAGATTGCCGCTGAACGCGAAAAACTTGCATGGCAACTCGAAGAAATCGAGCGCGTGTCCCCTCAGCTCGGCCAATGGGAAGAACTCTGTCAGCAACACCAGCGGCTATCGCATTCAGCCGAATTGCTCGAGGGGATTCAGGGCGCCATTGCGGAACTGGAAGACGCCGACGAGGCCATCGCCAGTCGCCTGTCCAGCCTGTCAGCCCGCATTTCCCAGCTCGCGCGCAAAGACGAGTCACTGGACGTATTTGCCAAGCAGGTCGAGGCAGCCGCTATCGAAGCCCAAGAGGCTGCCCGCGGGCTATCCGGCTGGCTGCGGGGCGTGGACCTCGACCCAGACAGTCTGGCCGACATCGACGCACGTCTGGGCCAATGGCATTCGGTGTCGCGCAAACTGCGCATCAACCCGGAGCAACTGGCCGACAAGGCAGCGGACATCCGCTCACGCCTGGCCCTGCTCGACCGGCAGGTTGATCTGGAGGCATTGACCCGGATCGTCAACCAACAGGAAACCGCTTTCATGGAGCAAGCCGACGCACTGCGCAAGAAGCGTTCAACGGCCGCCAAAGCACTTTCACAGCAGGTGACCGATGCCATGCAGGGGCTTAACCTGACCGGCGGACAGTTTGTCTGCGATGTTGCAAAAGCAGAACCCCATGCGGGCGGAACCGACAAAATCGAGTTTTGTGTGGCAGGACATGCCGGCAGCACACCACGGCCACTGGCCAAGGTGGCGTCAGGCGGCGAACTGGCCCGTATCAGTCTGGCCATCACAGTCATCACCAGCCAGGCCAGCACCATTCCCACACTCATTTTTGACGAAGTCGACTCCGGTATCGGGGGGGCGGTAGCAGAGACGGTGGGGCGTTATCTCCGGACGCTGGCTGGCAACCGGCAAGTCCTGTGCGTCACGCACCTGCCGCAGGTCGCTGCGCAGGGGCACCAGCATTGGCAGGTCAGCAAGCAGTTCGACGGCAAAGCGACCAGCAGCCGGATCGTCGCGCTGTCTGCGGAAGAACGAACACAGGAAATCGCCCGCATGCTGGGCGGACAGACCATCACCGAAAAAACCTTGGCAGCAGCCCGCGAACTGCTGGGGGCCTGACCGAAGGGTCCGTCAAGGCCGCGGGCGAAGGTTTGTGGCACGTTTATTTGGGTCGGTGCTCGCACTCGGCTTTCTGGCAGACCCCGTACAAGGCGAGCGCATGTTCTTTCAGGGCAAAGCCCATGGACTTGGCCACGGCCTGCTGACGCTGCTCAATCTCGGCATCGAAAAACTCTTCCACCCGACCGCACTGCACGCAGACGAGGTGATCGTGGTGATTTCCCTGATTGAGTTCAAATACCGATTTGCCCGCCTCAAAGTGCTGACGCGACAGAATGCCGGCTTGCTCAAACTGCGTAAGCACCCTGTAAACAGTTGCCAAACCGATGTCCAGGTCCTCTTTGAGCAGCAAACGGTAAACGTCTTCGGCGCTGAGGTGCCGATGCCCCCCGGCCTGAAAAATATCCAGGATTTTCAGGCGCGGAACAGTGGCTTTCAGGCCGCTGCTTTTCAGGTCGGAGGCATTTGGCATCGGAGGGCTCAGCAGAAAACGGTGCAACTTGGTTATGATATCGGGTTTACACAAATCACTGTTGCCAGACCGACCATGCCGCAGACATCCAAGACCGTTTCAGTCCTGTCCCGTGCCGTACTTGTGGCCAGCCTCTGCGCACTGCAAGCATGTGGCGGCTATGTGCCCAATATCATCGCCCCTTACCGCCCCGACATCCAGCAGGGCAACGTAGTCATCGAAAGCACGCTGAACCAGCTAAAACCCGGCATGTCGCAGGAGCAGGTACGCTTCATACTGGGCAGCCCGCTGCTGGTCGACCCTTTTCATGCAGACCGCTGGGACTACATTTACCGGTACCAGACCGGCAAGGGTCAAATCGAGAATAGCCGCATCACCATCGTCTTCAAAGACGGACTCTATACCGAACACGTCGGCAAACCCATGCCCGACATCAAGCGCTGACCTGCCCGCTGCAACCTGAAAGTGACCCTGACATGACACGCAGAAAAATTGCCATTGCCGGTGCCGGCGGACGCATGGGCCGCATGCTCATCGAAGCCACCCTCAACGACCCTGATTGCCAACTGGTCGCAGCACTCGATGTTGCAGCCTCTCCATTCATCGGACGCGATGCCGGCGAATTGCTGGGCAGACCCACAGGAATTGCCATCAGCCACGATGTGGATGCAGGACTGGCGGCGGCCGATGTGCTGATCGACTTTACCCGCCCCGAAGGAACGTTGGACCATATTCAGGCCTGCCTGCGCCACAACACGCAAATCGTGATCGGCACGACCGGTTTTGATGCCGCGGGCAAAGCCGCCATCGAGCGTGCCGCTGAGACCATCGGCATCGTATTCGCACCCAACATGGCGGTCGGCGTCAACGTGACATTCAAACTGCTTGAAGTTGCCGCAAAGATTCTGTCGCACGGCTATGACATCGAAGTCATCGAGGCACACCATCGCCACAAGGTGGATGCGCCCAGCGGCACTGCGCTGCGCATGGGCGAAGTGGTTGCCAATGCATTGGGCCGCAATTTGGAGGAATGTGCCGTGTACGGCCGCGAGGGCGTCACCGGCGAGCGCGATCCGTCGACCATCGGCTTTGCAACCGTTCGCGGTGGCGACATCGTCGGCGACCACACGGTTTTGTTTGCCGGCATTGGTGAGCGGGTTGAGATCACCCACAAGTCCAGTTCCCGCGCGACGTATGCGCAGGGTTCGCTGCGGGCATGCCGCTTTCTGGCTGACAAGACAAAAGGCCTGTTTGACATGCAGGACGTGCTCGGGCTCAAAACCCTGTCGCTCTGAGCCTGCGCATGGACATGCGCCATCGCATTTTTCTGCTGTCCGCGCTGGCGCACGGGCTGGTGCTTGTTCTGGCCGTCAATGGTTTGCCTGCGCGTTCACCGGTCGTCAACCCACCACAAGCACTGCAGGTGAGCGTGATGTCCGCAACGCCCATGGTGCCCTTGCAGTCGGGCCAATCGCAACAGTCTTCACCGCAACAGAAACTGGTACAAACATCGCAGGCGATACCCGGTGCTCCGGCGGTATCCGCGCAGAAGCCGGCCAGCCTGCAGACCACAGCAGCGCCGCCCCCAGCCCTGAACCCAAGCAGCACCCATCGACAAGCCAACCAACATACCGACCAACAAGCCAGCCCCGCGCAGGCAGCGCCGGCAGTTTCGGTAAGCAACACACCGAACCAGGCATCAAACCATGCAACAACCCAGGCAACGACAGCGGCAGCAACACCATCGGGCAATCCTGCACCGGCAGGCCCCGATCAAACCGCGACGAACAGTGCCAACCCGAGCGCAAATCCGATTGCCAACCCCGGCACCAGGCAAGGCGTGAGCATCAGCGCCACCTATGCGGCCAGCAACCCGGTTCCACCCTACCCGGCCATTGCCAGACGGCTGGGCGAACAGGGAACCGTTATTTTGCGGGTACTGGTTGCCGCAGACGGCAGCGCGCGCGAAATCCAGATCAAAAAAAGCAGTGGCTCCCCCACACTGGACCGCTCAGCCGAAACCACCATCAAGCAATGGCGCTTCAATCCTGCCAAAATAGACGGCAAGCCCGTCGAGGAATGGTACGAGACGCGCTGGACATTCAAACTGGAAGGATGAAATGGAAACCCGCGGAAGCGATCTCATGCAATTCTGGGCCCAAGCCGATTCGGTATCGCACTTCATCGCCTGGATACTTCTGGCTGCGTCTGTTTTCAGTTGGTACTTCATCATCCTGAAGGGCGTTCAGAACTGGCGCGTCAAGAGCAGCCAGCGCCGGGCGCTTGAGGGCTTCTGGTCGGCAAGCAACCTTGATGCGGCCGTGGGGCAACTGTCAGCAAACGACTCCGAGGGTATCTTCTCCGGCCTAGCCCAGCGCGGACTGCAGGCAG
Organism: Burkholderiales bacterium; assembly: GCA_005788065.1. Taxonomy (GTDB): domain Bacteria; phylum Pseudomonadota; class Gammaproteobacteria; order Burkholderiales; family Burkholderiaceae_B; genus SXZD01. The sequence goes on along the minus strand of SXZD01000304.1, from coordinate 593 downwards.
CCCGTCTGCCAAGTGACGGTTCTCTGCAGGCAGGCGTTGATCGCTCCGAATTGGTGACCCGTGCACTGCGTCAAGCCATCAACGAGTCAGCCACCCGGCTTGAAACCGGTCTGACCTTCCTGGCGTCGGTGGGCTCGACCTCGCCCTTCGTCGGGCTTTTCGGCACCGTTTGGGGCATCTACAACGCCCTGATCGGTATCTCGGCACAGGGCACCATCGCGATCGACAAAGTGGCTGGCCCCGTCGGCGAGGCGCTCATCATGACAGCAGCGGGACTGGCAGTGGCCATCCCCGCCGTCTTGGCCTACAACGCCTATGTCCGCATGAACAGGCTGACCCTGTTGGAGCTCGATGGATTCGCACACGACCTGCATGCCCTGTTGACCACGGGCACACGGGGCGGCAGCGGAACACAGCAGCCGGGCGGCGCGGGCAGTTTGACGACAGATCGTTCGCGCATCCTGCCGGACAATGGCCACGTAGGGAGCTGAACATGGCCTTTGGCGGATTCCAGGACACCCAGAACAATGCGCCCATGGCGGAGATCAATACCACCCCGCTGGTGGACGTCATGCTGGTGCTGCGGGTGATGT
>SXZD01000303.1 GCA_005788065.1 Burkholderiales bacterium | reverse complement strand
TTGAACTCGGCACTGAATACGCGACGCGTGCGCCGCCCGGATGATTTGCTCATGTTGGTCTCCTGCCACGGCTCCTTTGCCATGGCGCAAAACCCCAATAATGCACTTATCCGACCTGTTCAGTTTTGCCGAGCCACTTCTGCCTTTTGTGGTCTGGAACGTGCTGGCCACGCAAGAGTTGTCGCTCAAGCTTGAGTCTTTCTGTTTTTGGGTGGTGGGTTGCCTCAGTTACAAAGGGTATTACAGCGAGGTGGATGCCCGCGCATTTGCCGAGCAGCTCAAGCGGCAGGGGCTGGATGTAACCGTTGCGGGTGTGCCGGCGTATTCAACACTGGGCTGGACACCCGATCCTCTGGTCAATACCTTTGTTTACTACCCCAAGGGCGAACTGGCGCGGTTGATATTCCACGAACTAGCGCATCAGGTCCTGTATATCGCAAACGATACGGCTTTCAACGAAAGCTTTGCCACGGCCGTGGAAGAACTCGGCGTGGAGCAGTGGTTGCGGATGCAGGCTGATGATCGCGTCCGCAGCGACTACGAAATTTTTGACGCGCGGCGAAAACGGTTTCAGGGCATGTTGTACGACACCCGGGCAGAGTTGAACAGTCTGTTCGACAGTGATCTGCCGGCAGATGAGAAGCGTGCAGGAAGGGATGCGATTTTTGCAGCCCTGCAGTCACGATACGACAGCGTGAAACAAAACGAGTGGGAGGGCTATGCGGGTTATGACCGTTTTTTTAAATCGGAGGTCAATGTGCCGCGTCTGGCGGGGCATGGGCTCTACCGTCAATGGGTTCCGGCGCTGAAGGTGTTGTTCAGGCAAGAGGGCTCGGATTTCAAACGCTTCTACTCGGCAGCGGCTGCCTTGGGCAAGCTCGACAGATCAGCGCGACAGCAGCGTCTGACCGCGATGGAAAACCCGGAACTCTCCGACGCGGTGCTTCTGCCAGATTTCATTGTCGGTCAGCGGTCGGGTGGCGATGACAGCGACGCGATCATCCAGCCCCGCCACTTGCGAGAAATCAACTGAGACATCACGGTCAGACAGATGGGCTGAACTGAAAGGGTGCTGCCGCACCAGGCTGTACAACTCGGTGCTGCAGTATGAGTACATGAAGTCGCCATTGGACAGCAGCATGTTGAATGGCCCATGTTCTGCGATTTGACGCACCATCGGTTCAAGCGTGTTGACGATATCTCCCACGGTGGGCGTGCGTTTCTCAACGCAGCAACCGTGTGCCTGTCGCAGGCTCTGCATGATCAGGCAGAAAGCCTGTTCGCTGTCGGTCTCACCGACCGGTAGGTATTGCCCTTCGAGCGTCGGTGCGAATTCTTTCAGATTACCGTTGTGCGCAAAGACCCAGGTCTGTCCCCACAGTTCGCGTTGGAAGGGGTGGCAGTTGCGCAGCGACACTTCGCCCTGCGTGGCTTTGCGGATGTGCGCAATCACGTTGAGCGACCGTATCGGATAGCGCTTGATGAAATCTGCCATCGGCGATTCGACAGCCGGTTTGTGATCCAGAAAAATCCGCGCTGAATGTTCTTCAAAAAATGCGATGCCCCAACCGTCGGCGTGATGGTCTGTCCGTCCTCCGCGTTCGGCAAAACCTTCAAACGAGAAGGTGATGTCGGTCGGTGTGTTGCAGTTCATGCCCAGCAACTGACACATGACGGATGATCCTTCCTTTGCGGGTGGGGTCTGGAGACGTAAAATACGGTTTGAGTCGCAGGTGACGTAAGCTGAATCCTGCAGTAGATGAAGATTATATGAAGGAAATATTTTGACGGCTAACATTTCTTCGCAGGGTGTCTTTTCGGGCGCGGGCACTTGCGCCAGTCAATTGACGATCCGGCACCCCGACGACTGGCATCTGCATCTGCGCGATGGCGAGGCCATGGCTTGTGTGCTGCCGGCCACCGCAAAGCAGTTCAGGCGTGCCATTGTCATGCCCAATCTCAAGCCGCCCGTCACGACAGTGGAGATGGCGCATGCCTATCGCGACCGCATAGTGGCTGCCTTGCCGGCCGGCATGCAGTTCGAGCCGCTGATGACCTTGTACCTGACGGATGCGACAACAGCAGAGGAGATTTACAAGGCGGCCGAAAGTCCTTTCGTACAGGGTGTGAAGCTTTACCCCGCCGGTGCAACGACCAATTCGCAGGCGGGCGTGTCCACGCTGGCCCGTTGCACTGCCGCGCTGGCCGCGCTTGAAAAAACCGGTCTGCCCCTGCTGGTGCACGGCGAAGTGACTGATGCGCATGTGGATGTGTTTGACCGTGAGGCGTTTTTCATTGACGAGGTGATGGTGCCGGTGCGTCGCGACTTCCCCGGTCTGCGGGTGGTGTTCGAGCACATCACCACGCGTCAGGCGGCGCAATACGTCACCCATGAGTCGCGTTTGGGATCGGATGGCCGCCCCAACCTGGCAGCCACCATCACGCCCCAGCATCTGCTTTTCAACCGCAATGCGCTGTTCAAGGGGGGCTTGCAGCCTCATTGGTACTGCCTGCCCGTGCTCAAGCGCGAAGAGCACCGCAAGGCGCTGCTGCAGGCGGCTACCAGCGGGCTATCCCAGTTCTTTCTGGGGACCGACAGCGCACCACATGCACGGCATCTCAAGGAAATGGCTTGCGGTTGCGCAGGTTGCTACAGCGCCCCGGTGGCCATGGAGCTGTACGCGCAGGCATTTGAACTTGCTGGTGCGCTTGATCGTCTCGAGGGTTTTGCTTCGCTCCACGGTCCGGCCTTCTACGGTTTGCCGCTCAATGAGGGAAGCATCACGCTGGAGAAGCGGGAGTGGACCGTCCCTGCAGAATTGCCGTTTGCCGACGGCAAAACCATCGTTCCATTCCTCGGAGGCGAGACCCTGCCGTGGAAGCTGGTGGATTGACCTGGTCGCCATGGCTGGCGTCGTTGGGCATCTGGGCCCGTCAAAACCGACCAGCCATTGATGTAGCGTTGGCCCTTCAGCGTTTCTGGCCTGCGGACGGCGCGGGGGCGCCGCTCTCAGCAGGCGGTAGAGCCATCCAGCCTGTGCCCGCGGCAGAGCCCCTCGGTGCGCTTGCCTATGAGCAGCATATCGCCCGGACAGGTGAGTTGCCGACCCGTGATAATGCCCACGACTGGTACAACGCGCTGGTGTGGCTGGCCTTCCCGAAAACCCGCCGGGTCATCAATCATCTGCAGGTCACTGAGGGGCTTGCATCCTCTGGCGCCAATATAGAGGCGGCAAACCGGGTTGCCAACACTGCCCCATTGCGGGCAGGCTCCAACGGTCGGACCCGCCGTCGAGACGCGCTGACGCTGCTGGATGAAAACGGGGCGGTACTGGTCACGTGCGCCCCTGTGCTACAGGCAGCACTTGTAGACCATGACTGGCAAACCTTTTTTGTACGTCATCGAGCCCTGTGGGAGACGCAGGCCCAAGTGTGGGTCGTAGGGCATGCCATGCTGGAAAAACTCGAGCAGCCCCGCATTGATCTGTGTGCTCATGTCCGCATCTGGCTGATGGATGAAACGGTCTGGGCTGACTGGTACGGTTTGGACGAAGATGCGCGCAGATACGGTCTGGATGCATGGCTGGCCGATGATGTTAAGGGCAATTTGCAGACGCCTAAGGATCTGCAACCCCTACCTTTGATGGGTATTCCGGGTTGGTGTGCAGACAATGCCGATTCGGATTTTTACAACAACACAACAGTCTTTCGCCCCAAAAGACGCCCTTGAATCTCGTCGAATCGAGGGTGCGAGGCTATACTCAATTCCGGAAGTGGTCCAGACAGTCGCTGCAGCCCCCTGCAGAGGAAAGTCCGGACTCCTGCGGGCAGGGTGCTGGCTAACGGCCAGGCGCAGCAAGCCGAAAGGCCCAAGGCGACGGACAGTGCAACAGAAAGCATACCGCCGATGGCATCCTCCGGGATGTACAGGCAAGGGCGAACCGGTGGTGTAAGAGACCACCGCTGCAGTGGCGACATTCGCAGGCGAGGTAAACCCCACCCGGAGCAACACCAAATAGGCGCACGCATCACCCTCGGGTGACTATGGAGCCCCCCGGAGTGCGCGGGTAGGTGGCTAGAGGCAGCGGGTAACCGCTGTCCCAGAGGAATGACTGTCACGCCGGCGCAAGCCGGCGAACAGAATCCGGCTTATCGGTCCGCTTCCGAGATTAACGGCTGCCCCACAGCCCGCCTGGCGCCTCCCACTCGGCGTCCGGCACCAGTCCGCGCAAGCACGCGATCAGCGCTGCTTTTCCTGCCCTTTTCGGGGTGTCTTTTTTTTTCGTTTTTTCACGCCCTTTGTGAGGTTTCTCACGTAAGCCCCTATTTTATCTCGCTCTTTTCCTGTTGGCGATCTCTAATATCCCTTCTAAGTCTTTGTTGTCACAACGTTTTTCCCGGTTTTCGACTTGACCGCAACGCGTTTGGCGTTTACAGTGGCGCCTGGTGGGAAAACGTGTTGTTTTGTGGGTTTTAGTGGGGGCTACGGGTGGGCATTTTCCAGGGGACCAATGCGCTTGCGCTTGATGCGAAAGGACGAATGATCGTCCCGCAGCGCTACCGCGACGCCCTGGCCGACCACTGCGGCGGTGCTCTTACGCTCATCAAGCATCAGGACCGCTGTCTGCAGCTCCTGCCCCGCGCCGTCTGGGAAACTTTCCGCGACAAATTGCTGGCTCTGCCCAAAAGCGCGGACGGTATTCGCCGGCTTTATGTCGGTTCGGCTGTCGATGTCGATCTGGACTCCGCTGGGCGCATCCTGTTGTCATCCGAGTTGCGCGAGTACGCCAACATCACCCGCGACGTTCTGCTGATCGGTGTGGGTAAAAATTTCGAAATCTGGGATGCAAGAACCCACGCCGACCGCGAGGCTCAGTTGCTGGCTGCCGCATCGGCTGGTGATCTCGATCTCCCTGCCGATCTCTCTTTCTGACCGTGGGTGAACATGAGCACATCCCGGTTCTTCTGTCTGAAACAGTTGAACACCTCGCCCTCTGGCGCGATGGTGTCTATGTCGATTGCACCTTCGGGCGCGGCGGTCACAGCCGGGAGTTGCTCTCCCGTGTCGGAGGGGGTGCCCGGCTGTTCGCGTTCGATCGCGATCCGCAGGCTTGTGCGGCAATGGCTGACATCACTGATGTCCGATTTACGGGCATACAAGGTGCTTTCGGTGATGTGGGCGATTTGCTCGTCGGTCGTATCGACCGGCCGGTTGATGGGGTCATGATGGACATCGGCGTCTCGTCCCCTCAAATCGACCAGCCGCAGCGCGGTTTCAGTTTCCGGCATGACGGTCCTTTGGACATGCGCATGGACCCGGCCTGCGGCGAATCCGCCGCCGACTTTATCGCCCGGGCCACCGTGCGCGAACTTGCAGAGGTAATCAAGACCTATGGGGAAGAACGGTTTGCTTTTCAGATTGCAACAGCGATTGTTGCTGGCCGCGAGAACCGGCCGATCCGCACCACACGTGAACTTGCCGAGATCGTGGCTTCAGCGGTCCGGTCGCGCGAGCTTGGTCAGGACCCCGCGACGCGCACCTTTCAGGCTCTACGGATTCACGTCAACCAGGAGCTTGCGCAGCTCGAACAGGGTTTGAATGGGGCCTTCAGCCTGCTGCGTTCCGGCGGCAGGTTGGCGGTCATCAGCTTTCATTCGCTCGAAGACCGCATCGTCAAGCAGTTCATTGACCGCAAGGCAAGTCCGTCTGCCCACGAAGACCCCCGTCTGCGTCGCTTGCCGGTCGCCGCGGTGGCGCCGACGCTGCGCAAGATCGCGCGCATCCGACCGTCCGAGGCAGAGCTCGCCCGTAATCCCCGCGCCCGATCCGCAACGCTGCGTATTGCCGAGAAGGTGTAAACATGGGACGACTGAACCTGCTTCTGGTGGTTGGCATTGTTGTATGCGCGCTTTTGCTCATCAGCTCCCAAAATCGTTCGCGTACCCTGTTTGTTGCGCTTGAGCGCTCCAATCAGGTTGAGCGCCAGCTTGAGAACGAATGGTCACAGTTGCAGGTCGAGCTGGGTACCCTCAGCAAAGGTCTGCGCGTTGAAGAGGTTGCCCGCAACCAGTTGCGGATGAAAATCCCCGGTGCGCCGCAGACCCGTTATCTGTCCATGCAGACGCTCGAATCACAATCGGTCGGCGGAGGAGGCAAATGAGCCGCTCCATTCGTTTCTCCGATACCGACCTGCTGCGCATGGGGCTGCCAGCATGGCGTTCGCGCTTTGTCATGTTGCTGCTGTTCGCTGCTTTCGGTGCGCTGGCGGCTCGCGCGCTGTATCTGCAGTTGATCGCAACCGACTTTCTGCATCGTCAGGCCAAGATCCGCATGGAGCGCACGCTCACGCTGCCGGCCAGTCGCGGTCGCATCACCGACCGCAATGGCGTGGTGGTGGCCTCCAGTCTGCCTGCGCGTTCGATCTGGTATGACGCCCGCGAATTCCAGCCGTCACCGCAGCAGCTCAGCTCGCTGGCCCGCTTGCTGGGGATGGATCTGGCGACGCTGCAGGACAAGATCGCTCGTGACACCAAGACCTTTGTGTATCTCAAGCGTCAGGTTCCGGTCGATACAGCCGAGCAGATTGCAGCATTGCGCATTCAGGGTTTGGGCAGTCTGCCGGAATATCGCCGCCAGTACCCGGAGGGTAGCGGCATTGCACACGTGGTGGGGTTCACCAACGTCGAAGATCTCGGTCAAGAGGGTATGGAGCTGGCCTACCAGCAACAACTCGCCGGTACGCCGGGCGAGCGCAATGTGGTGCGTGACCGCCTGGGGCGCATCGTTGAAGATCTGCGCGAAGTGCGGCCCCCCGTCAATGGCCGTGATCTGCAACTGTCCATCGATTTGAAGATCCAGTATCTCGCCAACCTTGCGCTGCGCAACGCCATCGACGAGCACAAGGCCAAGGCTGGCGGTGTGGTGGTGGTGGATGCCCGCACCGGTGAGGTGCTGGCCCTGTCGAACTATCCCACCTATGACCCCAATGACCGTAGTCGCCTGACGGGCGCACAGTTGCGCAACCGGGTGCTCACCGACACGTTCGAGCCGGGTTCAACGATGAAGCCTTTCACGGTGGCGTTGGCGCTGGAGACAGGTTTGGTCAAGCCTTCCACTGTCATCAACTGTGCGCCAGGTCGAATCACCATTGGCACCGCCACCATTTCAGATGCGCATCCGCATGGTGCGCTGACCGTCGAAGAAGTCATCCAGAAATCCAGCAACGTGGGCACCACCAAAATGGCCTTGAGACTGGAGCCGCAGGAGATGTGGGCCATGTTCTCCGAGGTGGGTTTCGGGCAGACACCCAACCTGGCTTTCCCCGGTGCGGTGGCTGGCCGTGTGCGTCCCTGGAAAACCTGGAAGCCCATCGAGCAGGCCACCATGTCCTATGGTCACGGCATGTCGGTATCCCTCATACAGATGGCGCGCGCTTACACGGTGTTTACCGGCAACGGTGAAGTGTTGCCCCTGACATTCATGAAGCAGGGCGCTGCGCCACAGGGTACTCAGGTGTTCAGCGCCGAGACAGCCAAGTCCATGCGCCGCATGCTGGAGATGGCAGCAGGCCCCGGCGGCACTGCGCCCAAGGCGCAGGTGCCGGGCTACCGCGTCGCTGGCAAAACCGGTACGGCTCACAAGCAAGAGGGTGGCCGTTACGTCAATAAATACATCTCGTCATTCGTGGGTTTCGCGCCGGCATCCAACCCCCGTCTGGTTGTGGCTGTCATGATCGACGAGCCGGGCGCCGGCCGGCACTACGGCGGCGAAGTCGCTGCGCCTGTTTTCAGTCAAGTGGTGCAGGGCTCCCTGCGTCACCTGATGGTGCAGCCCGATGCGCCGTTCAAGCAGCTTGTCATGGTTCCCGAAAAAGCAGCCAAGGAGAACCTGTGATCATTCGCGACATGGATGTGCAGCAGGTGGTGCAGGCTATCGCGCGAGCGATGGCCGGTGCGCCCGCCCCGCTGCGCTGCGTGTCCGATCATCGCCGTGTACAGCAGGGCGACATCTGCTTTGCCATCCCCGGTCAGCGTTTTGATCCGCGTACATGCCTGGCCGAAATTGCAGCCCGGCAGCCTGGCGCCATCATTGCAGCGGCAGAGGGGTTCACCCCCGACATGGCCGCTGCAGCTCACAACTGTTCATGCGCCATTTATCTGCTCAGTAACCTGTCGGCCCATGCAGGCCAGATGGCAGCAGACCTGCTTTTTCAGGATGCACCGCTGCCACGTCTGGTGGCTGTTACAGGGACCAACGGCAAGACATCGGTCACACGCTGGATCGCTCAGGCAATGAGCCACCTTGACGAACGTTGTGCTGTTGTCGGTACCCTGGGTGCCGGATTTGTGGACGAGGCGCTGGAATACACAGGCTTGACCACGCCGGATGCCGTGAGCCTCCACAACGCGATTGCGTCTGTTTCACGCGAGGGTGCAAGGGCTGTCGCGCTGGAGGCTTCGTCCATCGGGCTTGATCAGGGTCGATTGAGTGGTTGTCGTTTTTCTGTGGCT
>SXZD01000302.1 GCA_005788065.1 Burkholderiales bacterium | reverse complement strand
TCAACGATGCTGATCTTGTTGGCAATGGCCTTCATGGCCTGCAGGGTCTCGGATACGGCACGACCACCATCTTTGGCTTCTGTTGCCGCCTTGGTGGCAATCTGGTCGGTGATGCGCGAGTTGTCACTGTTCTGTTTGATGGAACCGGCCATCTCTTCAATCGAAGACGAAACTTCCTCCACGCCGGCGGCCTGCGAACTTGCGCTGTTGGAGATGGACTGCGATGTCTTGGAGATTTCCATGGCCGCATGGTTGAGCGTATCTGCGTTGGTACGCACTTCGGTGATCACGCCGGCCAGTCGCGTGATGGTGGTGTTCACATCTTCCTTGACCTTGCCGAAGATGCCGGTGTAGTGGCGGTCGATGGTTTTGGTCATGTCGCCTGCCGCCAAGGCAGACAGCACGCGCACCACATCGGTCAGGCTTTCGTAGGTAGTCTCCAGGATGCTCTTGGCCGCTTTCACGGAATCAGACACCTTGCGCTTTTCGCCAGGCAAGTCCGCCATGTCATCGTCGAAGTTGTTGTTGGCGTATTTGGTGATCAGTTCAACCATTCGCATTTTCACATCAATGTGCGCTTGCACCATGTCGTTGACATTCTTGGCCATGTCCTTGAACACACCGCTGAATGCGTTTTCATTGATCTTGTGTGAAATGATGCCGAACTGGTTGTGCTGCTTGCTCATCTCGGCCTGCTCTGCCGTGAACTTCGCAAGTTCGGTGGCATTGAACTCCATGATCTTTTTGGCAGAGCTCACTGCGTCAGACACCCTGCGCTTCTCGCCGGGCAACTGCGGCATGTCATCTGTAAATTGCCCGTTTGAGTACTGTGTGATCAGTTCGACCATCTTCATCTTCACGTCGATGTGGGCCTGCACCATGTCGTTGACGTTTTTCGCCATTTCCTTGAAGGAGCCGCTGAACAGCTCTTCATTGATCTTGTGGGAAATGATGCCATTCAGATTGTGCTGGCGGCGCATTTCAGCCTGCTCGGTCATGAAGGTGGCCAGATCGCGCGAATTGGTGCCCATGATTTTCTTGGCAGTCTGAACTGCATCGGAGACTTTTTTCTTCTCGCCGGGCAGTGTGGGCATGTCCTTGTCAAACTCACCGCGTGCATACTCGGTGATCAGATCGACCATGCGCATCTTCACGTCAATGTGGGCCTGCACCATGTCGTTGACGTTGATTGCAATCTCGCGATAGGCGCCATTGAAGTCTTCGGGATTGATCTTTTTGCTGATGATGCCGTGGTCGTTGTGCTGTCGGCTCATTTCAGCCTGTGCAGCCACAAACTTTTCGAGTGCGGCCTTGTTGGCTTCATTGGCCTGACGTTGCGTGGCGATCTCCCGCAGAAGGGGGGAGAGCAGGTTGTTCACTGCGTTGGCGACGTTTTGTTGACCTTCGCTCCAAGATGCATCCGCTTTCAGGCTCAAGTTGTCTAACTGCCCCCGCTTGGCCTGATTGGAGAGCTCATTCAGAGCACTGGCCAGTTGGTTCAAACCGCCGCCTGCCAAGAAATCGAATGCACCCATGCTCAACTCCTGTGATATTTTTGTCGATGTAAAAACGCCGCCCGAACCTGAAGGGTCGAAGCGGCGTCCAGACTTTCCTTCACTTCACACCTTAATGCAATACAGATGCAGGATGCGGTCATGATGGTGTGAAAGGGTTAAGCGTTAACCATTCTTAACATCGTGGTTGCGCAATTGGACTAAATGGATCCTCGCGCCGTTGCGCCTCCCGGCAGACTCAATGACCTGCCATCGCTGAAGCGCACGATCACCGGTCCGTCCGATGTTATTTCGTATGCGGTACCCGGTCTCAGACAGGCGGCCGCCGCATCAAGGGTCACTTCCCTCACGTTGGCAAACGTGGCCGTCAGCGAGTTGGCAGCCGTCGCTGACGGTGTGGGTCCGGACGCACGACGGAAGGTCCGCAGGAAAGGCAGCGGGCCATTGCCGCCATCCTGTCCGTTGACGGTGGGGGCCGTTCCTTTGCCGCAGCCATTGCTGCGCACATCCAGATCGATGTAGCCGGGGTTGCGCCCCACGATGCCGGAGAGCCAATAGGCGCGGTCATGCTTGAGCGCATATTCCGGGAAGGCCAGCGATGCATCGGTGCGGAACACCACGCGGGGCGGATTGTTTACCCGCGTCAGGTTGCGACTGTAGTCAGCTTCTTTCTGCCACACGTCCAGCGCAATCAATGTCAGGTGCTCTGCCACCGGGTGTATGAAAAACTCATACAACACGCCGGCTGTGTCGCCAAGACGTGCGCCCCAGGCCAGCGCCGTGTTGACCTGTACCAACTCATCTGCACCGGCATACGTGTGCGTGCCGGGAATGTTAAGCAGGTTGCCGATGAAATCGATGATGTTGCCCACTGCGCCAACCGTACTGGATGCCGGAAATGAAGGCGGGGCGCCAGCACGCAGTTGTGCTGCAATGTCGGGCAGCGGGTTGGTGGGGATCGGCGTATTGGTGAGGTCGCCAGTGAAGCCCACCCAGTTGTGCAACCCCGCCCAGCGGTCGGGGTAGAGCATGGCCAGACGCGCCGAGCCGTAACCGCCCATCGAATAGCCGCTGATGAACAGGCGGTTGCGGTCGATGTTGAGCAGGGCCAATACGTCGTCGTATACGTCCAGCACATCGCGCTCGGAGATGTCGGAGTAGAAACCATAGGGGCCGCGCCCCAAGGGTGCTACCAGCACGCGGTTCAATGCATCGCCGAATTGCATCTGCATACCCGGTTGGTTGATCTGGCTGGCATGGTTGGCCTCACAGCCGTGCAGCACCATCTGCATGCCACGCGCTGGGTTGCCGGTTCTTGCGGGTGGAATGTAGATACCGTAGGGCTGAAAGCGTCCCACATAGTTGAACAGTTGCTGGCAGGGGCCTCCATTCGAACCGCTGCGACCGGGCAGACCTTGCAGAACCATGCCTTCACCGCGTGAACCGGGAACGGTGTAATTCGATGTGTAGACGCGCTGCATGAACCCGGTGCCGATTGCCACGCCACGGGTGACGCCGCCGCGCATGTCGGAGCTTGTGATGCGGGTATTGAATGTCGAGATGTCGCGCGCCATCAATGCAGCGGCCTGCCGGTCTTCCCACCAGTTACCCAGACTGCCCAGTATCTGCTGTGGAATGCCACCTGTAGCACCGGCTTGCTCGGCTGTACCCCGGAAGGCCACATTCATCACCGTGCGGTCTTGCTTGGCTGTGACAGCCCATACGCGCCACGCGGGAGAGGCCGGCAAGGGGAAGCGGCCTTCGATGATGTTGGTCGTCACGTTGCCCGTGTTGAACTCATAGACCGCATCGGCACCCTGCACGGTCAAACCCATCAGTTGCACGTTCCCGGTGGCCGGGTTGTTGTCGGTGTCCACCGCGATGGCGGCAATGGTCTGGTTGGCTTGGTACAGCGCGTTGAGTTGGAAGACGGCCAGTACGTCGGAGCCGCTGATTGATAGATCCAGGCTGACCAGATCAGCTGTGTTTTACTCGACGACAAGAGGTTTCTGAGAAGGTAATCCATGTTGCTGCCGATCATTGCAGTCCTGATTGGTGTGGCTGTCGCACCGTTGACCGCCAGCGAGGTTGCCAACGATGCGAAAGTCATTGCCAACACCCTGGATCTTGACGATCTCAAGATCAGAATCACACCCTTGCAGGGTTCGGACAACCCGTCGCCCCTGTTGGTCAAATACACGAGCAGCGCCTGTACCATCTATGTCAACAACGGTGCGACCGCGCATGCAGTATGGAACCGGTTTCTGAGTGATGCTGACGGCGAGTATGCGGCAGCACTTCGGGATTTCGCAGTAGCGCATGAGATCGGTCATTGCGTCGTTGCGCGCCTGCGCAGCGAAGCTGTCGAGATGCCCCCCTTGCTGGGAACTGCGGGTGCTGTGCTGCCTGTTGGTTCGGTTACCTCCGGGGCTGTTAGCAGCGCTTTTACCGGTGACGAGACAGCCCGTGGTATCAGCATCAAAAATTATGACGAGATCGCGTCTGATCTCATCGGACTTCATTTCATAAGGATTGCCCATCCAACAGCGTTCGACCCCGTCAGAAACCGGGTACGCGAAGTCAGGGCCCAGCTTGCAGCCAAAGACCCCATGCACGATTCCTCCGGTTATCTGGCTGAGCGGAACCTTGCTTCCATCGCAAAACTGGTTGAACGCTTTGAATGAAGCGGGGCGCCACCGATAAGCCCGGGGTTTCCAGGCGCTGACGATGTCTGCCTCGCGTCCTATCGCGCCCGTTCCACACGCTCCCACATCTGCAGATAGGATTCCGCCGAGCGGAACAGCGCATCAAGTGCCTCGCGACCACCTTCGAGTCGAACTTCTTCTACAAAGTCGGCTACGAGACCATAGTGCGCCATTCCCTCGCGATTGATGTCATATAAGCGCGTGCCTGATTTCTGCTGTCCAACCGACACGGGTTCAGTTTTGTCGAACAGCGAACTCCAATCGCTTCCCTGATACAGGGTGAATGGATACTTCACTGGCTTTGATCCGGAGGGACGGGCAACCGCCTGTGGTCCAAGCCCGTTGGTATCCGCGCCAAATCCGAAGGCGAACAGGGAGGTTGCGCCTGCGTCCTGATGCGCCTGTTGCGATTTCTTCATCGACTTCACAAATTGCTGGCCGTTACCCTTGTAATCATAGATAAGTCCACCGGACCGATAAATCTCAAGCGCCTGTTTCTGTGTGATTCCGCCATGCCCGCCGTGGCTGCTGACAATCGGATACTTGCGCTGTCGTGCCATGTCCAGAATCTCGGTTTTCATGCGAAGTTCAACATGGTCAATATCGATGATGATGCCCTTGTCCATCATCTTCGAGATTGCATACCGGCCCAGGGGCGTGATTGAGCGCGCATTGCATTGTTTACGGTCGGTGCGGTAGACGGGCGCCTGTCCTGCTGTCGATGTGCGTATCGCTGCGCTCAGCGGGTCATCGCCATTGAATGCGCCCGGAGCGGAACCCATGATGGCGCCGTTCTTGCTGTCATAGAAATAGGGTTCTTCCGGACAATCATAGGTGGACCAGAAACGGCCTGTATCGACACGGTTTCCGGCATTCAGCACGGTTCCCTCGAAGATGCCATTGCCACCGAGTGCATTGTCAAATTGCACCAGTGTGTAGGCTTGACGCACGCCTGCTTTCCAAAGACGGTCCAACTGTTCGTCGATGGATTTTTCATCGCAACCCGCTGTGTCGGGCTGACCCGGAACGGTTGCATATTTCAGCGTGCAATTGAACAGATGCGAAATCTCGATACCCAGCACCACGGCCAGTTTGCCGGACTCGATGATGCGGCGGGCTTCGGCCGGGCTTTCCACTATCCTGAACCAGCCCATTCCAGGGCCACCGCTCTGCGCATCCACATAACGTTCCATGCTGCGCAGAAAGTCCATCTGCGCCAGTGCGCCATCCATTTCGTTGCAGTTTTGCGGTTTGCCGCGGATGGTGGAAACCACCGTGCACAGTGTTTCGTTTTCAGCTGCCTCATTGACCATCAGGCGCAAGCCGGAGCGCCACGCGCGCTCTACCCAGCGGTAGTACATGCCCTCATGCGTAAGTGAGGCGGCAGCAGGCCAACTGGTAAATGTGGGCCAGCCTTTTGTGGCATGGGTGGCCGTGGGGGCACCGCCGTACAGGTTGCCAACATAGTCCTGCCGGCCTTCCGGTCCATGCAATTCTTTGCAGTCACCCACCGCGTGACTGACGCCGTATTTATGAAATGGGGCCCCGTAGTGTGCGTCTGCCAGGAACCGAGTCGTTCCCCAGTGCACATGTACATCTGCAAAGCCCAAGACCTCACCGTTTGGCGACTTCCCGGAAAAAGGACGTCCCTGCACTTGAAGATCGATTTCCGGAAACACTGCGCAGCCTTGTGCCGGCTTCAGGTGCAATCGGCTGCCGGTGGGTGGCGGATTGGATGAATCAGCGGTCTGCGCGCTCCCCATGGTTTGCATGCCGTCGACCTGCGTGAGCGTGAACGCGGGTTGGCCTGTTCCGGATGCCAGCGTGCGGTTGGCCGCTTGCAGACGCCATTCTGCTGTGCGCGCTGGGGCTGCCAATACGGCAGCACCTTCTGCGCCAATGAATCCGCCTTGCGGCGTATACAGCAGGTATTCGCCCAGGTCGGTGGCGCGAAACAGAATCGGTGTTGCAGGGCTCGCGTCTGTAAATTGCCAGGTCTGATTGTTCAGCGAGAGCGTCTTGCCGGTGTCGACCTGAGTGATTGACAGGCAGCGGTTGGCAGCCGCAAAACGGTCTGACACGGGTGCGTTGGAGTCTGAAGCAGCTTGCGCTTCTGAGGCCTGCGTACTGTTTTGTGAAGAGGTGCTCAGCGAGCCTGGCTCGTCCGCTTTCCCCAGACAGCCGGCAAGTACAAGCGTCAGTATGGAGATGATCGGCAGGCGGCGGGCGTAGGTGGCGTGCATGAGGTGCAATCGGCTGGCAATCTCGTTTGTACCTTTGTGCGCCTCATTGTGGATTCAAAGCTGAAAGGGCGGGTAGGTCGAACCCCCTCAGGGTCTGAATCCATTGTCCCGACGCCGGTGCGCCTGTATTCTCACGTGAACAATAGAAGGGGTGAGATAGATGGACTTCGGGCATTCGGTTGCAGTTGTTGACCTGATGAAGCGGATGACCGCTTTTTTGAACGAGCACATTTTGCCGGCTGAGTCTGCTTACAAAGCGGAATTGACCGGGGGCGACGACTGGCGCAAGTGGCTGCAGCCGCCCACCATGGAGGCGCTGAAAGCGAAAGCCAAAGCGGCCGGTTTGTGGAACCTGTTCCTGCCCGATGCGCAATACGGCGGTGGCCTGTCGAATGTCGACTATGCACCCTTGGCCGAAATCATGGGCCGCAGCCTGATTGCGCCGGAGGTCT
>SXZD01000301.1 GCA_005788065.1 Burkholderiales bacterium | reverse complement strand
TGGTCTGGCACTGGGCGACACAACGCCGGGTCCGCTGATCATGGTGGTGGCGTTTGTCGGTTTCGTGGGCGGATATGTCAAAGCGCTATTTGGCCCCGATCAATTGTTCATGGCCGGTGCAACGGCGGCCGTGCTGGTGACTTGGTTCACCTTCCTGCCCTCATTCATTTTCATATTGCTGGGTGGCCCGTTTGTAGAGACCACGCACAACAACCTGAAGTTGACTGCACCACTGACTGCCATCACAGCGGCTGTGGTGGGCGTCATTGTGAACCTGGCACTGTTTTTTGGCCTGCACGTACTGTTTCCTGACGGCATATCGGGGAGGTTTGACGCGGCGTCATTTGCAATTGCGGCAGCAGCCGGCATCGCGCTGTTCCGCTTCAAGGCCAACGTCATCCATGTGCTGCTGGCATGTGCAGTTGCGGGAGTGCTGGTGAAGGCGGCTTTTTAACCCGTAGGGTTGATAAAAAGCCTCTCGCACCACCACATCACCCTGCACAATCACGTCAGCGTTCTGGCCGGCAGCGCAGCAGCCGACCGGAACAATTTGCCGGCGCCATTGCGCACTTCCCATGATGCGGCCACGCGCGCCGTCGTGTTCGGATTGGTGCGATCCGCGATGAACCAGTAGTCGTATTGCGTTTTCTCACGCGCAAACTCAATTACTGCAAACCCGTTGGAAAAACCCTCGTGGTATTTCACCCAAGGATTAGATGCCGTCAGGTTGGCTTCAAAAATACGGTCGATGTTTTCTGGAACGGGCAACCCTGCCCGGCCGAGGGTTTCAGACAAGCCTGGTGAGGTCACCGACGGGCAAATGAATTCAACCCCCACCGAATTGCCATCGGCGGGATAGTCACCTGTGCTCGACGGAATCTCTGCCGCAAACGACTCGTGATAATCGCCGGTCAGCACGACCGAGTTTTGAATGGTCGCCATCGTGGCAATGATTTCGCGCTGCTCCGCGCGGTAACCATTCCAGTCCTCCACCGACAGCGTCGCCGGCAGCGGCGGTAAGGTACCAGCGCCCGCTGTTGCCAGTGGCGCCAATGCCGTGGGCAGTCCAGGCCCCACCAGGAAAGGATAGAACGGCACCTGATTGCCCAGCACTTTCCAGCGGGCGGTGCTGGCTGCCAGACCGGTCTTCAGCCATGTTTTCTGTACTGCGCCCAGGATGGTTCGCGTCGGGCTGTCCACCGCCGGATCGACAGATCCGTAACCCACAATTGCATTGGTGGGCTGACGGTCCCGGTACAGGCGAGTGTCCAGCAACCACAGGTCCACCAGATCGCCAAATTGCATCTTGCGCCATGCCTGACGCGGGTCAGTTGCAGAGAACTGCCGCAGGGGCTGCCATTCGCGCCATGCTCTGAGACCGGCTGTCAGTCGATTGACGAACGTACCTTCTGCACCTTCAGTGTGGTTCTCGGCCCCTTCACGCCACCAGTCATTGGCAATCTCGTGATCGTCGTAGATGGTGATGAACGGATGTCTGGCATGCAAGGCACGCAGGTTCACGTCGCTGCGATACTGGCCGTAGCGGATACGGTAGTCCTGCAGCGTGACGATCTCGCGGTCAGGCTCATGCAGTCGCCCGAAGCTGGCCCCGGGTGTGGCAATCGGTCCATAGCCCCTGCCAAATTCATAGATGTAGTCGCCCATGTGGATGACCGCTTCGACGTCATCACGACCCGCCAGAATGCGGTAGGCACCGAAATGTCCAAACTCCCATTCGGCGCAGGTCACAATACCGAACCGCAGAGCGGCCGGACTGGAGGCGCTGTCGGGCGCTGTGCGGGTGCGCCCCACCGGCGATGTCAGCTCGCCTGACTTGAAACGGTACCAGAAATACCGGCCAGACTGCAGACCGGTCACATCCACATGCACGCAGTGATCGGTGGCGCTGGTGGCCACTACGTTGCCCATGCGCACGACCTGCGTAAACAATGGATCGGTGGCCATCTCCCATGTCAGCGGAACATCGGCTCCCAATCCGGATCCGGGCACCGCATCGTCAGATGGCGTTGGACGCGTCCAGATGACCACCGCATTGGGCAGGGGCTCGCCAGAGGCCACGCCATGCCGGAACATCCGCTCCGAGGGTGTTGCCGAGGCTGGATTCGCAGTGGTGCCAGACGGTGCCGGGTTTGGCGTCGGACCGGACGCGCCGTCCGTCTGACCGCAACCGGAAGCCGCCATGGACACGGCGGACGCACCGAACAGTTGCAGCATCTGGCGGCGGGTCAGACCGGGCTGACGCGGGGGGCGATTGTTTTTCATGACAATTTCTCTTTTGAATCAAGGTGTCTCCTGATTCAATTGTCATATGCATGTCAAAAAATTGCAAAAAATCGGCGTCACAATGTGTGAAAAAACCGATAGGGGCGGCCTGTTCACTGTCAGCCAACAGCCTCCACCGTTACGGGCACCCCATTGAGCGCCACCACCCCGCATACCGCATCGAGGTGACGCTCATCGGTCAGATCATTCACACTGACACCGGGATTTTCGCGGGCAACGCGCAAACGCGCCCCCGGTCGGTGATGCCCCCAACCATGCGGCAGACTGACGGCACCAGGCATCATGTCTTCACTGAGCGCCACGGTAATCTGCACCGACCCTACACGGGACGTCACACGCACGACCTGACCGTCCACGAGTTTGCGCCGTGCGGCATCAGACGGGTTCATCAGCAGCGCAGTGCGCTGCGGCCCCTTGGTCAGGCGATGACTGTTGTGCATCCATGAATTGTTGCTGCGCACGTGG
>SXZD01000300.1 GCA_005788065.1 Burkholderiales bacterium | reverse complement strand
CATCGGCAACGACGTGTTCATCGGTTCTGATACGCAGCTGGTGGCGCCTCTCACCGTCGGTGACGGGGCAACGCTCGGCGCGGGTACCACGCTGGTCAAAGATGCACCGGCCGGTCAGCTCACCGTATCGCGTGCCAAACAGTTGACGGTGGCAGGCTGGAAGCGACCCGTGAAGAAAAAGCCGGCTGCCTGATCGTGCAGCCGTAAAGTACAAGACAACAAGGAGCAGACACATGTGCGGTATCGTTGGCGCCATTGCGCGCGACAATTGCGTACCCTTTCTGATTGATGGCTTGAAGCGTCTGGAATACAGAGGCTACGACTCCGCCGGCCTGGCCATTGCACAGCCTGACACGCATGCGATCGAACGGGCTCGCAGCGTGGGTCGCGTGGCCGAGTTGGAGCAGCAGGCCGGAAGCCTTCGGGCGCGCCTGGGTATCGCTCACACCCGGTGGGCCACGCATGGCGTACCGAGCGAACGCAATGCACATCCGCACATGTCGGAAGGCAATGGTTTTACCGTCACCGTGGTTCACAACGGCATCATTGAAAACCATGACGAGATGCGCCGCGACCTGCAGGCGTCCGGTTATGTGTTTCATTCCGACACCGACACCGAAGTCATCGCACATCTGGTGCACCGGCACATGAGCGGTGGCTTGTCGCTGCTGCAATCCGTGCAGACGGCTTCAGGTCAGTTGCATGGCGCATTTGCCATTGCGCTGATCGCATCAAATACACCCGATACCCTGGTGGCCGCACGCAAGGGTGCTCCGTTGCTGGTGGGCATCGGTCAGGGCGAATGGTTCATCGCATCCGATGCGTCGGCACTGATTACGCAGACACGCGAGATGGTGTATTTGGAAGAGAGCGATGTCATCTGCCTGCAGCCCACCGGGTTGAGTGTCTATGATCGCAAGGGACAGGCTGCACAGCGTAAATCGGTCATCAGTCAGTTGTCGGCCGATTCGGTGGAGCTCGGGCCTTACCAGCACTACATGCAGAAAGAGATTTTCGAGCAGTCAGGTGCGATTGCGGCCACGCTCGAAATGGTCAGCAATGCCAGTGCTATCTCCCCGCAGTTGTTTGGTGCAGAAGCAGCTGATGTATTGCCCAAGGTGCAGCAAATCCTCATTCTGGCTTGCGGTACCAGTTACCACGCTGCATCCGTTGCCCGATATTGGCTCGAATCGGTTGCGGGCATCCAGACCACCGTCGAGATTGCCAGCGAGTATCGCTATCGTGACAGTGTCTGCCTACCCGGCACATTGGTCATCACCATCTCGCAATCGGGAGAAACAGCCGACACGCTGGCTGCGCTTGAGCATTCCAAAACACTCGGTGTTGAATACACGCTGAGCATCTGCAACGTGCCTGAGTCGGCGCTGATCCGTGCATCGAAATTGAAGTTTCTGACGCGTGCGGGACCCGAGATCGGTGTTGCATCCACCAAGGCGTTTACGACGCAGTTGGCTGCGCTGTTCACATTGACACTGGTGATGGCCAAACTCCGTCAGCGACTGCCAGCCGAACACGAGGCTGAGTTGCTCACAGAACTGCGCCACTTGCCGGCGGCTGTGTCAAAAGTTCTGGAGTGCGAACCCGAGGTCAAGCAGTGGGCCCAGCGCTTTGCGGACAAACATCACTCGCTGTTTCTGGGGCGCGGTGTGCACTATCCGATTGCCATGGAAGGTGCGCTCAAGCTGAAAGAAATTTCTTACATCCATGCTGAGGCCTATGCGGCCGGCGAGTTGAAGCATGGTCCCTTGGCGCTGGTAGATGCCGACATGCCGGTGGTGGCGGTGGCGCCCAACGACACGTTGATTGAAAAGCTCAAGTCCAATTTGCAAGAGGTCAGCGCACGCGGCGGAGAGCTGTTTGTGTTCGCTGACCGTGATACCAAAATGCAATCTGCGCCGGGCGTGCATGTCATGAAACTTCTCGATCATGCAGGATTGCTCTCGCCCATCCTGCACGTCATTCCCTTGCAGTTGCTGTCCTACCATGTGGCGTTGGTGAAGGGCACAGATGTGGACAAGCCACGCAATCTGGCAAAGTCGGTTACGGTGGAGTGAAGGCCGGGTAGGATGCTTGAATCAAGCCGTTTCATCCAGTTTACGGATATGCTTGCCCAGCCAAACCAGCATCAGAAGGCCTGGCAAGGCCATTGCGGTAGACAGCACGAAAAACAGGGGCCATCCCGTCACCGGCGCCAGCACGCCAGCCATCGGCCCGACCCATACACGACCGACCGTCGCCAGTGCCGACAGCAGTGCAGATTGGGTGGCGCTGAATGCCCGATCTGACAATGCCATGATCAGCGAAACGGCCGCAGCGGTTCCCATCCCGCCGGTGATGTTTTCTCCGGCGACAACCAGCAGCAGCAGCCAGTCCACCTGACTGTCCTGTGCCAGCGAGACAACGCCCCAGTTGAAGGCGGGCAACAGAAATCCGCCCAGACTGCCTTTGCCCATCACGGCGATGGCCAGAAAGCCCAGGTTCGACAGCATCTGCAAAATGCCGAACACCAGCAGCGACCGAAACAAGCCCAGACGCAGCATCAGTGCGCCGCCCGCCAAGGCGCCCAGTATGGTCATCCAGATGCCGATGACCTTGTTCACAACGCCGACCTCCGCCTGCGAATACAGGGCTGCCTTGATCAGGAACGGTGTCGTGAGTGAACCGGCAAAGGCATCGCCCAGCTTGTACAGCACGATCAGCAGCAACAGCCACCCGGCTGATTCCCGGCTCATGAACTGGTCCAGCGCACGGTTCAGGGTTTCAAAGCCGAAGCGGCGAGTCACGGTCATGGCAACCGGAAGGGTAATGACCAGCCCCGCCAGTAGGCTGGCCAGTTGCATCCAGCGTTTCGCGCCGCCATCCGGTGACAGGATAAGGCCCCAGCCCTGAAGGGCGGGCTCGATGAGCCGGTCGGTCAGCAGGTAGCCGCACGCAGCCACCAGCATCACCATGAAAAAGCCTTTGATGTCGCTGCCGGTCGCTTTGGACAGCCACTCGGGTTTCGTAACGCCCGGAAGCGCAAGGGCGCTGAACAAGGCCAGGCCGACCATCACGGCGGCCATCACCCGGTAAACGTCCGCCCAGTTCCAGCCCCAGCCCGATGCCGGGTCGGCCCAGATGAAGGCAATGCCGCCGGACACAATCATGCCCAGCCGGTAGCCGAAAACGGCAACCGAGCTTCCCAGTCCGCGCTCCGGCCCGGTCAGCACATCGGTGCGGTAGGCGTCGATCACCACGTCTTGGGAGGCAGACAGAAAAGCGAGCAGGGTAATCAGCAGGGCAAAGCCGGTCAGTTGGGTCTGCGGCTCGGTGTGGGAGATGAGCGCCAGAACACCGGCCAGCCCGAGTTGCGTGAGCACGATCCAGCCCCGGCGGCGACCCAGCAGGGGCGGCTCATAGCGATCCATCAGCGGTGCCCACAGGAACTTGAAGGTGTAGGGCAGCGCCACCAGGCTCAGAAAGCCGATGGTGGCCAGGTCCATGCCGGCTTGTGTCAGCCAGGCTTGCATGGCTTGGCCGGTCAGTGCCAGTGGCAGGCCGCTGGCGCATCCCAGCACCAACAGGCAGAACAGGCGGTGCCAGCGGGCAAGGCGGCCCTTTTTATCTGTGGCGCCGCGTGTCACAGGTGTGCCGGACGTTGGCGTGGCCGACGTTGACGTGGCATCGGTCGGGGTGGGCTGGGATGTCACAGGCGAGGGCTCACTTGACGGCGTTTAAAAAAGGGTTCAAAATCTGTGGTTCTCTTCGGAGCGGAGGGGTGCCCGAGTGGCTAAAGGGGGCAGACTGTAAATCTGTTGGCTTACGCCTACGTTGGTTCGAATCCAACCTCCTCCACCAAACGAAGAAGCGGCAGTTTACTGGAAGTTGCAGTGTTCGTCCGGTGTTTGCAGGTGTTTGGCCCTGTTGTGGGGTGATGCGCTTATGCGATACCGGCGCGGTCTTTGCAGGGAATT
>SXZD01000033.1 GCA_005788065.1 Burkholderiales bacterium | reverse complement strand
CTCGGCTCTTTGCGCCGCAAATGTAAACCAGACGGTCATCCCACCGCCGGATTCATTGTGAGCACCCATACGGCCATCCAGCAGTTTTACGATTGCAGCGGCCAGTGCCAGTTCGAGGCCGGCGTCTTCGTTGTAACCAGCCCCCCTTTCCAGTCCTGCCGAAAACGGCTGAAACAGGGTCAGGAGCCGTTCGACCGACACATGTGACCCGTAGTCGCGTATCGCGCATCGCCACCAAAGTCGCTCCTCTTTAGCGGCCAGCACATGCAGCATGACCTCCACCTGACCGTTATGGCTGCGGTCAATAGCATGAACCAAGAGATTGTTCAGCACTGTCTGCAACAGGGCACTGTCGACCTCGACGTGGACGCCCTCTGCATCTGAGAATTGACGTGAGATGTTCACATCCTGATGTGCAACAGCGTCGCAGGCAGATTGTACGTGCGCATGCAGGTTCACCGGTGAAGGATGACATTCCTGATCGCCCGACTCGATACGATGCAGTGTAAAAATATCATTAAGCGTTTTGGCGAAACGCTCGGAAGAGGACTTGAGTGCAGCCCGCTGCCGGTCGAGCATGGCTGCGTTTAGCCTGGGATGCCCCAACAGGTCGGATGCGCCCAGCATGCCGCTCATGGGCGTGCGCAGTTCGTGCGATATGGCTGAGAAGAATTCACGCCGGCCCGCCTCTGCCCGCATCAATTGCGCCTTGAGATGCATGTTTTCTGCCACAAGGCTGAGCCACGAATTGGACTGCCCCGGATTGTGCGCCAGTTGCTCGATGAGCGCAGCCTGAGGCGCGGAACGGATCATGCGCTCAACCTGTCTGCCACCCGCGGATCGTGCATCCTGATGGGCCATGCTGAGCGCCAGCATTTCCAGACCCACGCGTACCTGCAGTCCATCACCGGAGTCCAGCAGTGGAACCACGGCGTGAATCACTGACTCATAGCCAAGCAAGGCACCCATGGACCAGTAGGGATACAGCGGGCTGTCGCAAGGACGGTCGTCAAGCAATTCGACCAGCGAATGACGCGTGTCCCGCTTGATACGCTCATAGAGCAGACCGACGGCGTCGTGTTCACCCTCAAGGCACTGGTAGAAGCGGGGACCGGACACGAACAGGATACCAGTGATGCCCGACTCGACGTTGTGTGACTGGCTGTCGCAGAAGATTTTTTCAATTTCCGACGTCTCGCAGCAAGCGAGGCTGCGGTAGACAAGGCGACGCAAAGACAGCGCAGGGGCACCGGCTTCCAATACGGGCTCAACAACGGAGGGCTGCGAGCCGAAGAACACCGACAGCAAGCTCTTGACCCCCTGCGCAAGGCGGTCTACCAGAGGCTTGGGTGCTGCATCCATGTACGTTTCCTTAAAGGCCTGAGTGGAACTGCGCTGGCTACCTTCCCGCGGGCGACGGAGGCTGCAAACGCTTCAAGCCCAAGATCATTACTGCGCGTGGTTGCACAGTATGAACGTCTATGGATGATCTATGAATGAATTTCACAAAAACGGGATATAAATTCGGATTTTGGGTATTAAAACCCGTAGCCTGAACGTAGACTCACCCGTCAAGTCGATAGCCGATTGGAAGCCGACTCAGACGCCCGTTGCTGCTTGAACGACACGCACCAGGTCGACCCAGGGCACCCCACATGCAGGCAGTTTGTCGGCCCAGGCAGAAGGCTGATGCAATTGTGCCCGACCAAAGCCTGCCTGCAGCAAGTTGGCCTGTGCATCCGTCGCATCCTCAAACAGCAGCCCCACCCGCCCCCGCACAAAGGCTGACAAACCGGCCACAAAAGCGTCCACAAGCGGCCCGCTGTTGTCAGATCGGCAATGGATATCTGACAGATAAAGCCCTTGCGAGAAGCGGCTGAGCGATGTCGCAATGTTCTGCCACAGCGTGAGCACCAGAGTTTGCGGAAAATAGTTGATCAGACCCTCTGTAATGACGGCAGTCGCTGCGCCTGCATCCAACTGCGCACAGAGGGCGGAGAGACTGCCCTCCCCATCGGCACGCAGGGCATCCATCGGTCTGACCTGATGATGCGTCTTCGCACCTTCATTGTTGAGACCGAGCCGAGATGCCTTCAGTGCGGCCATCGGCGGCAGGTCTGTTTCGATATACGTGATCCGGTTTCCGTAACGCTGGCTGAAACGCACGCCCCGTGGTGACAGTCCGCACGCAATTTCGATGACCTGGGTGACGCCCCGGTTTTCAATGGCATCTTGCAGCAGGTGATCGATCAGCGTGTGTCGCGCCATCAAGAAGGCTTCCAGCGTGGGACCGCCCAGCTTTGTGCTGACGGCCATGGCAGGTGCCAGTGCTGCGTGAAACGCCCTGCCCTGCAGCGTTGCAAGCCGTGGGTCGGACAGGCCATGACGTCGCCACACCTCACCGGTGTAGTGGGCTGTGGGACTGATGCGGACACTGGAGGACAGGTTCATGGCAGGATCAACTGGTTTGACGGGTCATGGTGAGATCGATTGTAGTCCAGCGATGCTTGACGCGTGAGCGAGAACGCGTGACGCGCAGTGGGTGATGCACACATCGACAGCACCGTTCCCGTGCACGCCCGCTTGTGGTGCGACGCAGCAATCCGAAATAGTGACTCGACGCGAACTATCTCAATACAAAGTCTTTTTTGAAAGCCGACGCATCAACTGACGCCCCTCCGCATCACACAGAACGCGTATCTGTGCGCCGAAACGGGGCGTTTACCGTCAGCAAGCGGGGTGGCACGGCCTTTGCGGAGAACTCTGCAAACGCTTTATCAACCCTTCAGCGCCCTTTCGGGAAACACCATGAGCATCAAGCCCACAGAGATTTCAGCAGCACACCCCCACGAAACTCTTTCATCGGCCATCGCCTCAGAACAGAACCCGGCAGGCGCACTGCTTACCGATATCGCGGGCGGATCCGTCAACGGTCCTGTCAACGCGTCACGACGCGGACTCTTGCGCGCGGGTGCGGCTGCTGCCGGTATGTCACTGTTGTCACCACTGGGCGCATCCTTTGCCTATGCGGCCGGCTCTGACAAACCGGAAAAGGAAGAAGTGAAGATCGGCTTCATTCCACTGACCGATTGCGCCAGTGTGGTGATGGCATCTGTTTTGGGCTTCGACAAAAAATACGGCGTGAAAATCGTTCCGTCCAAAGAAGCCTCGTGGGCCGGCGTGCGTGACAAACTGGTCAGTGGCGAATTGGACATGTCGCACGTGTTGTGGGGGCTTATTTATGGTCTGCAATTGGGCACATCAGGGCCCAAAAAAGACATGGCCATCCTGATGAACCTGAACAACAACGGTCAGGCACTCACGCTGAGCAAAAAGCTGGCTGACAAAGGCGCCGTGGATGCACCTAGCCTTGCCAAGCTGCTAACTACCGAGAAGCGCGAATACACCTTCGCACAAACCTTTCCCACCGGCACACACGCGATGTGGCTTTATTACTGG
>SXZD01000299.1 GCA_005788065.1 Burkholderiales bacterium | reverse complement strand
GGCATGGACGTGCATGACTGCGGCGACTACCGTGAGCCGGGCGATGCACCCGCTAATGGAGATGAAAAACCTTGGCGCACGTTGCGTCCCGGCATGGTGTTGACCGTTGAACCCGGGCTTTACATCCGTGCCGCAGATGATGTGCCTGCCGCCTTCCACGATATCGGTATCCGCATTGAAGACGATGCTGTGGTAACGGCACAAGGGTGCGACATCCTCACCGATGGCGTGCCCAAGACGGTGGCTGCCATCGAGGAGTTGATTGCAATCCGGCGGGCCCAGGCCGTTGTCGCATGAGTGACTTTGACGTCGTCATCGTAGGCGGCGGGCCCGTTGGCATTGTGCTGGGAGCAGCACTGGCGAGTCGCTGGGGCGACGGGGCTGCGCGCATCGCCTTGATTGATGCCAAACCCATCGAAGCCGTGATGTCTGACCCGCGCACCCTGGCGCTGGCAGACACATCGCGCCGGCAGATTCAGCCGTTGGGTTTTCCGGCCAATGCCGTGCCTTTGAAACATATCCATGTGTCTGAGTTGGGACGTTTTGGCCGGGTGTGGATGAGCGCGGCTGAGTTGCAGAGGGAGAGTCTGGGATGGACCGTCCGCTACGGCGAATTGGTGTCCGCCTTGCACAAGGGTGCACTGACAACGGGTCTGACCTGCTGGCGCGGTGTCAGCGTGGTCTCGGCGACCGAGTCATCTGAGGGTGTCCGCATGACCCTGTCGGATGGTCGTGAGATTACCGGTCGCCTGCGTGTGGACGCAGAGGGTGGCCTGTTTGGCGGCACACAGGGGCGTGACACCGTGCGCGACTATGGGCAGTGGGCTTTGGTGGCCACGGCCCATGCAACACCGCTTGCGCAGCAGTCGGCTGCACAGGCGCGCGAACGCGAGTCGGTTGCCTACGAACGGTTCACGCCCGAGGGGCCGCTGGCATTTCTGCCAACTGCTGCAGACGGTAGCCGTTATGCCATGGTGTGGTGCGGTGCCGTGGACCAGACCGAGCAGCGCAAAAGCACCCCAGTAGAGGTTTTGCTGCCTCAGTTGAACCGTCTGATGGGCAATCGCATACCACTCACAGGACTGTCCGACATGGCCAGCTTCCCGTTGGGACTGAACGTGCGCAGCCAGATGGTCAGCGGTCGCACCGTGAGTGTGGGTAACGCCGCCCAGATTCTGCATCCGGTTGCAGGGCAGGGGCTCAATCTTGGTTTCCGGGACGCTCAGGCGCTTGCCGCCCGGTTGGACCCGGTGCGCATCGAAGACCCGGTCGCCTTGCAAGAGGCCTTGGCCGCCTTCGAAGCTGACCGTGCAACCGACCGCAAGCTGCTGGTCGCTCTGACCGACACCATGGCCAGAGGGTTTGCGACAGCCAATCCGGTGATGCAGACCGGCCGTCAACTGGCCCTGCTCGGATTGGAATGTCTGCCAGGTGCCCGTCGTTTTTTTGCAGAAACCCTGATGTTTGGCTGGGTGCGGTAGGGCAGCCTGCCTCCCATCCGAACCGCATGCCATGCAGACCGTTACAATAAGCAACTTTAAGGCCTGTGCAGGCGTTTTCGCCTGTGCCGGGCGATCCTCACCAGGAGTCCGAGTATGCCCCGTGACACTGATATCTGGCACACGCTGTCGCAGCATGGTGCGCGCCTGAAAGGGCTGCCGATCGAGCGTCTGGTTGCCGATGGAGGTCCGTCGCGCTTGCGGCGCCTCGTGGTTGATCACGATTTTCTGCGGGTGGATGCAGGCCGACAGCGTCTGGACGATGCGGCGCTGGACAGCCTGTTTGACCTGGCAGACGCTGCCGGCGTGTTGGCGCAACGTGACCGCATGTTTGCCGGCGAAGCGATCAACGTCACCGAAAACAGAAGCGTCACACACTGGGCCTGGCGGCAACCGGTTTCGTCCCCGTCAGTTGAACAAACCCGTGCCCGGATGGGTGAATGGGTCAGGCGTCTGCTGGCACGCGCCAATCAGCCCTCGGGCAGACCCATCAAAAGCATCCTGCACCTGGGCATTGGCGGTTCGGATTTAGGACCCCGCATGGTGGCTGACACCATTGCCTACAGCGTGTCCGTGCATTCGCAGATTGATGCATATTTTGCAGCCAATGTGGACGGCCATGAATTGCAGCGGGCACTGGACCGTCTGGATCCCAAGGCCACGGTCGTCTCGATCGCATCCAAGACGTTTACCACCCGCGAGACCCTGCGCAATGCACAGACCGTCATGGCATGGCTGCGGCGTGGCGGCGTGGATGATCCGCTCTCCCATTGCGTTGCCATTACCAGCGAACCGCAACGGGCACAGGCATGGGGTATTTCGCCGGATGCCATCTTCGAGTTTGAAGACAGTGTGGGCGGACGCTTTTCGCTGTGGAGTCCCGTGGGCTTGCCTGCCCGCCTGGCCATCGGCGAGACCGAGTGGGAACGCCTGCTGGCGGGCGCACATGCCGCAGACTGTCATTTTCGACAAGCGCAGGCTCACGCCAACCTGCCCTTGCTGCTGGCGCTCATTGATGTGTGGAATCACAGCATCCTCAAACTGCCCGCGCGGGTCATCTCCCCCTACGACGCCCGCATGAAGCTGCTGGTAGCGCACATCCAGCAACTGGAAATGGAAAGTCTGGGCAAGCAGTTGGGGCCTGACGGTAAAACCGCACCCCATGCGCAGTGTCCGATGATCTGGGGCGAGCCGGGTACCAACGGTCAGCATGCCTATTTCCAGTGGCTGCATCAGGCTGCGCAGGAAGTCGCCATGGAAGTGCTCCTCGTGGCCAAGCCGCGTCACAGCTTTGATGCGCATCATGCCATCCTGCTGGCCAACGGGTTGGCCCAGGCTGACGCATTTGCATTCGGCAAACAGCCGGCTGGACAGTTGGCTGACGGTGTGGGAGGGCAGTTGCGCAGGTTGCCGGGGGGCAGACCCGTCACCTTGTGGTGTTACCGTGAACTGGACGCCTACACGCTGGGTTATGTCATTGCGAGCCTCGAACACAAAGTGGTGTGTCTGGGCCAGCTATGGGGTGTGAACGCATTTGACCAGTTTGGTGTTGAACTGGGCAAAACCATGGCGCAGACGGTCGAGGCCTATTTTGCAGACTCGAATCTGGACTTTGTTCCGCCGCACCTGTCCGAAACCCTGCAATGGTTCAAGAACGCCCGTCCGTGAAACATCACCATTCCCATACCCAGCACCGCTACAACAGCGGCAATCCGATTGCCATGCGACGCACGGCATGGGCGACACTCATCAGCCTGTTGATGATGGTCGGTGAGATCACGGCCGGGTATATCACGGGGTCAATGGCCTTGCTGGCAGACGGCTGGCATATGGCAACGCACGTGCTGGCCTTGGGTCTGTCCTGGCTGGCCTTTGTTTTCAGTGCGCGCCTGGCCGACGATGAGCGCTTTGCCTTTGGTACCGGCAAGCTGGAGGTGCTGGCCAGTTTTGTCAGCGCGCTGTTGCTCCTGGCGGTGGGGCTGTGGATGGGACTGGAGTCCGTGGCGCGTCTGTTGGCACCCACCGAGGTGCGCTTCATGGATGCCATGGTTGTGGCTGTCATCGGTTTGTGGGTGAACCTGGTCTGTGCGCTGCTATTGCACCAGAAGGTCGGCGGACATGCGCATGTGGGGGGGCATTCCCATGGGCATGCACACTCGCACGGACATCCGCATGCCCACCAGCACGATCATGCCCACCAGCACAGTCACGCGCATCTTGACGGCCACGATCATCCAACCGAAGCGGCCCCCAAGGTCGAAAACCTTAACCTGAAAGCGGCTTATCTGCACGTACTGGCAGATGCCCTGACGTCGATTCTGGCCATCGTCGCCCTGCTGTTCGGGCAAGTGACCGGCTTGCCGCAGGTTGACTCCCTGATGGGATTGGTGGGGGCGGTCATGGTGGTGGTTTGGGCGCGGGGACTGCTGTCCCAGTCCGCCTGGTTGCTGCTCGATGCGCAGGCCCCCGAGTCGCTGCGGCGGCAAGTGGGTGAATTGGTCAATCAGCAGGCACCGTCAGCTCGCATTGCAGAGTTGAAATTGTGGCAAATTGCCAGCGGTCGGTATGCGTGCAATCTGGTGCTGTCCGACGCCGATATAGATGCCGGTCAGTTGCGGGAGGCCTTGCTGGCATCAGGCTTCATTGCCCATTTGGTGCTGGAGATTGAAAGTCCCGCGCCGCAGGTGCTGCCGTGAGTGCCGCCATGAACGACCAAGCGGGTGGCGATATGCCTGCGCAACCAAAACCGGCTGCGCAGGTGCCGGTGCATCGACTGCAGCCGGACGGCTTGCGCGCTGTTTTTGCAGTGCCCCCCGTCTGGGAGCCTGAGCTGCTCAATGACCGCATCCTGCTCAAACCGCGCGAACCGGCCGCCGCTGCAGTGCTCATTCCCCTGGTAATGCGGCAGGACGGTTTGCATGTACTGCTGACGCAGCGAACGACGCATCTGCGTGACCATGCAGGTCAGATCAGCTTTCCTGGCGGACGTTGCGAGGAACATGACAATGGCCCGGTGCATACCGCCTTGCGTGAGACGGTTGAAGAAATCGGCCTGCATGAGCGGCATATCGAGGTCATCGGACAACTGCCGGTTTACACCACTGCAACCAACTTTCTGGTCACGCCTGTCGTGGCATTGGTACAGACACCATTTGAACTCAGCCCTGACAGCTTCGAGGTGGCTGAAGTGTTCGAAGTGCCGTTGTCTTTCCTGATGGATGCGGACAAACATCTGCGCAACAGTTTTGTGACCGAGCACGGCGAGCGTTATTTTTATGCCATGCCGTGGCGCAACGGGCAGGGGCGCGAATACTACATCTGGGGTGCCACAGCAGCCATGTTGCGCAACCTCTATCGTCTGCTGAGTGCCTGATATGGTTTTTTTTACCGTTCTGCTGGTTTTGCTGGTGGAGCAGGCTCGCGCCCTGAGCCCCGAGAACCGTGTGCACCAGATGGTCAGGCAGACGGTTGCCTGGACGGAGGGTTTTTTTCATGCGGGGCAGGAGCGTCATTACGGTGTGATGGCACTGGTGGGGCTGACCGGCGGCTGGACACTGGCTGCGTTTGCCCTGTGGTGGCTGATGTCCGAATGGGCTTTGGGCTTGGCATGGGTGTTCACTCTGGGCCTGCTGTACCTGACGATCGGTTTTCGGCAGTTCAGCCAGCGTTTTACGGACATGCAACTGGCGCTGAACCAGAATGATGTGGCGCGGGCTGCAGCCATTTACATCGAGTGGCGGCGTCAGACCCGCCCGGACGCCGAGCTGTCGCTTGCGGGGCTGGATTCCAACCGTCTGGTGCGATTGGCCCTGGAGCATGCGCTGGTGTGTGCTTTCAGGCAGGTGTTTGCCGTTTTGTTCTGGTTCATGGTGATGCCGGGGCCCAGTGGTGTGGTGCTCTACCGTGTCAGCGAACTGGCCGCGCGCAGTTGGGAGCAGACAGGGCGGACGTTGAAGAGCGAATTTGCATGGGCGGCCCATCGATGGCTGGCTGTCATGGACTGGATTCCGGTGCGGCTGACGGCTTTGGCTTATGCCGTAGCAGGACAGTTTGAAGAGGCAGCGCTGGTCTGGAGGCAGAGCCGTGATTTACGTCCTGATGCGGAGGCTCTGTTGTTGGATGCCGGTTTCGCAGCCATGGGTTTGCGGTCTGTCTCGGCGGTGCGGGCAGATTCACTTGCCGCCTTCCCGGAAAGACCCCTGGTGTCCATGGATCTGGCATTTGCGGCACGGTTGATCTGGCGTGCTTTGGCTCTCTGGATGGGCATGCTGCTGCTGCTCACCGTGATCGGGCCGTTCCGTTGAGGTGCACACAGCGGTCGGTCAGTGACTCTATCTGTCTGGCCGTATCACCCCAGCAAGTCCCGCTTTCGGGCCTGACGCGTTTCTTCGTGCAGTGACAGATAAAACGACCGCCAGGCGGGGTCCAGCCTGCCGGCCAGTTCTGCTGCGATGATGCCGCAGCCCGGTTCGTTGACGTGTTTGCAGTTGTAAAAGCGGCAATTGCTGCGTTCCCGCAGCATCCAGTCAAACACCCCATCCAGCGTGTCGGCTTTCAGGTGCGACAGACCGAATGCCTGAAAACCCGGCGAGTCCACGAGTGCTCCGCCAGCCGGCAGCATGTGCATGCGGGTGTGTGTGGTAGTGTGACGACCGGAATTGAGCGCCTCGGATATCTCACCAGTCTGCGCCCCGGCATCGGGAACCAGCAGGTTGACCAGCGTACTTTTTCCCATACCCGACTGGCCCAGTATCAGCGACACCTTGCCATTCAACTGTTCTCCCAGGTCTGATGCGGCTTGTTCAGGTCGCTCAAGCAGGCTGATGCTCAGTGTCTGCGGCGCATCGGCCGGATCCACTGGCAGCAGATGCAGCACCTGCAAGTCCAGTCGCTCATCGGGGTTGAGCAGGTCGGCCTTGTTGATCACCAGCAGTAGCGGTATGTCCGCAGCCCGGCAGGCCACCCACGTACGTAACACCAGTTCGGGTGACAGCGGGGGACTGGGTGCCACGACCAGTACGACCAGGTCCAGATTGGCTGCAAACAGTTTGGTGCGCTGTTCGTCAGAGCGAAATAGCAGGTTGCGTCGTGGCTGAATGCCGGCAACCCATGCCTGCCCCGGTGCCGATGGGTCCAACAGGATGCGGTCCCCCACGGCAGCCTCCTGCTTTTTGCCGCGCGAGAACACCTGCCACAGACTGCCGTCGTCATGCCGGGCCAGAACATGACGTCCGTGACTTGAGATCACGGTTGCGCAGGCAGTTGCGTCTGCTGTCGACGTGTGGGGGCTTTTGTTGCGTCTGCTCAAGACTTGACCGTTTCGATGGCTTCGTCGAGCAAGGCTGCACAGATCCAGTCATTGTTGGAAATGCCGCCGGCGCTGTGGGTATTCCAGCTGACGGTCAGGTCGCGGTAGCCAAAACTGACATCGGGGTGATGGTCTTGCAGTCGGGCGATGGCCAGCAGCCGGATGATGACGGGCTCAAGTGCATTGAAATCAGCAAAGGCACAGCGCTTGCGCAGCCTATGGGTTGTACCCCCGCCGGTGTCGCCTTGATCGCCTGATACCACCAGCCAGCCCGGAAACAACGCAAGCTGCGCCGCAATGTCCGATGCGTTCCAGCAGCCCTCGGGTCCGATGTGGACACAGGCCTGCGCCCGCCAGTAAGCGGGCGGGTGGATGGGCCTGTTCTCTGCATCGTTCATACCGCACCCGGCAACGCTGCAGCCTGTGCTGACGGCGGTGGCAGGCTTTTCAGGTGGGCAATGCGCAGGCTGGCCGGCGGATGCGAATCGTAGAACAGCGAATGCAATGGGTCGGGTGTGAGGGTGCTGGCATTGTCTTCATAGAGCCGCACCAACGCGCTGATGAGGTCTTCGGCACGGGCCTGCTGGGCGGCGTAGGCGTCCGCTTCGTACTCGTGCTTGCGCGACAGGGCTGCCATCACGGGTTTGAGCAGAAAGCTGAACCAGGGCATGACCATGAAAAACAGCAGCAGCGCCATGGCATGGTTGTCGCCGATCAGGCGGGGGGTGACCCCCAGCCCCGTGTAGAACCAGGTGCGCAGCATGAGCTCAGAGAGCACCCACAGGGTCAACCCGCTCATGGCGATGCTCAACAGCAGGTGGCGCAGCACATGCCGCTTGCTGAAGTGACCCAGCTCGTGGGCCAATACCGCTTCGATCTGTCCGGGGCTGAGCCGTTGCAGCAGGGTGTCAAAAAACACGATGCGCTTGGCTTTGCCAAAGCCGGTGAAATACGCGTTGCCGTGCGCGGAGCGACGGCTGCCGTCCATCACGAAAAGTCCTGCCGGAGAAAACCCGCAACGGCGCATCAGGTTCTCGATGCGGCTGCGCATCTCGCCGGTCTCCATGGGGGTGAATTTGTTGAACAGCGGCGCGATGAGGCTGGGGTACAACACCATGATGAGCAGGCTGAAGGCCGTCCAGACGCCCCATGCATAAACCCACCACAGGGGACCTGCCGACTCCATCAGCGCGAGCACCACCCAGACCAGCGGCCCGCCGATGACGGCACCGAGCACCATGCCTTTGACCCAGTCAGTCCAGAACAGACGGGGTGTCATGCGGTTGAAGCCGAACCTGGCTTCCAACACAAATTGCCGGTACCACGACAGCGGCAGTTCGACGACGGATGAAATGAACGCCACGCAGGCCATCAACGCAAGCCCCCCCCATACGCCATCAAGGTGGGACTGTATGCCTGCGTCAAGAAGTTGGAGGCCGCCCAGCAGGGTGAAGCCCAGCACGATGGCAGCGTCCAGCGCGACTGCCAGCATGCCCAGGCGAGTGCGGCTGATGCTGTAATCGGCTGCTTTCTGGTGCGCAGCCAGACTGATCTGCTGCCGGAAATCTTGGGGTACCTCTGCGCGGTGAAGCGCAATATGCCTGATCTGGCGAGTGGCCAGATACAGGCGGGTACCCAGTGTGAGAAGAAGAGTGACGGCGAAAACGAGACTGAACACGATACATCCTTGAAAACGGAACAGGGCGCATGTGCGACAATGCCTGCCTGTTGTTCTGCGTCAACCGATTATGTCACAAGCCAACGAGATTTCCTCCCCTGAAAGCGCCGGCTCCGGCCGTTTGTCTGCCACCCCGGTTCCCAATGAGTTCAACCTCATCTGGCTGGACATGGAAATGACTGGGCTCAATCCGCAGTCGGATCGCATCATCGAGGTGGCCGTGGTGGTTACCGACAGTCATCTGAACGTGCTGGCCGAGGGGCCTGTCTATGCCATTCACCAGAGTGATGAGGTGTTGGCCGGGATGGATAAATGGAACCAGTCCACCCACGGCAAGTCCGGCCTGATCGACCGGGTGCGCGCCTCCACCATTGATGAGGCGCAGGCCAGCGCTGGGCTTATTGCATTTCTGTCGCAGTGGGTGCCCCCCGGTAAAAGCCCCATGTGTGGCAACAGCATCTGCCAAGACCGGCGCTTCATGGCCAACTACATGCCGCAACTGGAGGCGTTCTTTCACTACCGCAATCTGGACGTCTCAACGCTCAAGGAACTGTGCAAGCGCTGGAAGCCCGAGGTTGCCAAGTCTTTCCAGAAAAAGAGCAAACACACGGCCATGGCCGACATCATCGAATCGATTGAAGA
The DNA here is from genome assembly GCA_005788065.1 of Burkholderiales bacterium. Taxonomy (GTDB): domain Bacteria; phylum Pseudomonadota; class Gammaproteobacteria; order Burkholderiales; family Burkholderiaceae_B; genus SXZD01. Next base: position 3,999 of record SXZD01000299.1, on the reverse strand, counting down.
GTTGCGGCACTACCGCGAGTATTTCATCGCACTGGGTGGCGCTGCATCCTGACCCACAGCAGGCTGGCCAGTATCAGACCGGCCAGCAGCAGACTGGCCGTGGCTGCCATCCAGAAGCCCTCAGCCATCAGCGGCGGCTTGGCCTGTATGCCCAGCACCACGCCTCCGCCCAGCCCAAGCCCCCATAGACAGACGGCATAGACCACCATGGGGGCGGTGGACACGCCCCATGCCCTGAGAGCAAATGTGCACAGGGTCTGAACCGCGTCAATGAGGTGATAGGCCAGTATCCAGGGAATGAGCGCCAGCGCCTGAGCGGCCGTTTCGGCGTCGCTGGTATAGGCACCCACCAGCAGGTGGCGTGCAGACCCGTACAAGAGCACCACCAGCAGGGCACAGCCCGCAGCGGTTTTGAGACCGGTCAGCACAGCACTGCGGGCCGCCCGTGAATGTCCGGCGCCCAAATGCTGGGCTGCCAGCACGGTGGTGGCATTGGCCAGGGACAACGGCAGCATGTAGGCGGTGGCCGTCAGGTTGGCTACGATCTGATGCCCGGCTACCACTGCCTCGCCAAACCGTGCGATGAGGATGGCCACCATGGTGAATGCCGTGACCTCAATCAGGTAGGCGCCTCCGATCGGCAGGCCCATGGCCAACAAGGCTTTCAGTAGACGGGGCTGCGGCGCGCGCAAGCCGCGGTTTTGCCGAAGGGGCCGGTAGCGCGGGTTGGTGAACCACAGGGCGGCACTTATCAGGCAGCCCATCCACATGATGCAGGTGGTGGACCAACCGCAGCCGGCCGCACCCAGCGCCGGCATGCCGAAACCACCCCAGATCAGCCATGCATTCAAGGGAATCTTGACGCCCAGCATCAGGATCTGGATGCGCATGACCACAGCGGGTGTTGAGATGGCCTGGTTCAGGGCATGAAAGACCCTGAAACACAGGGCGGCCGGCAATCCGAACGCAATCGCCTGCAGATAGCTGCGGATATCGGCCTCGAGAGCGGGGGGCGCTTCTGCCAATGCGAGTATCGGGTCGGGCAAGAGCAGGGCGGTACAGCCCAGTGCCGCCAGCGCCGCTGCGATATAGAGACTTTGCGCGGCCAGTTCGCCGATGTGCCTGTGGTCTTTGGCACCGAAAGCGCGGGATGCCAAGGGTGTAAGACCCAGCAGGATGCCCATCAATCCGACATACAGGCTGATGTAAGCCGCATTGCCGACAGCCACGGCAGCCAGCGTACGGGCATCAGCCCGTCCGGCCATGACGCTGTCTACGATTCCGTTGGCCATGACCGCCATCTGACCCACCATCACAGGCCATGCCTGACGGAAAAGGGCACGATAGGGGCGGTTGTCATCAGGGCTGTCAGTGGAGTTGTCCGGCTTGCTGCCGGGGGCGGGGCTGTTCTGCACGGTTTGATATCGTCTTGCCGGTGCTCAGCGCCGCACGTACAGTCTGAACAGTTCGTTGCGGTCGGACGGGCGTCGACCTTCCCAGACCATTTCCCAGTCTCCCTCGGGGGCTGCAGGCGTCCTGACCGTGGCTTTTTTGCTGAATGCCAGAAAAGCCAGATGCCAGCGGCAGTTGTCGTCCACCCCGTCGATGCGACGGTCAAAGCGGAAGCGCAGGTCGCCCAGGTAGGCCAGCGAGGCGCGCTGGGACAGCCCCAGTGCCGGTGCGTCAATGCAGGTGGCTGACGGGTTGCTCCCGGTTGCGGCCACTTTATCCCGCACCTGTACCGCCACGCTGCGGTAGCTCTTGCTGGTGTCGATCATGGGCAGCCACAGGGTCATCATCAACAGCCACACCAGTGTGGCACCGCCGCTGGACAGGGCCAGGCTGCGCCAGATGGCGCGCGGGTGGCGTTGCACGCGCCAGAACAGCAGCGCCATCCAGGCCAGGCTGACAATGACAGCGGCCATCAGTTCGACGCCCACCACGCTGGGGATGAAGTCGGGCGCCAGGCGGCGAACACTTTTGACCATGGCCGCCGGTGTACCGTTGATCATGGCACTCCAGCCCAGCCAGATGACCGTGCCGATGATCGTGAAGATGAACAGGGCAAACCAGTCGATGAGGCTCACAATGCTGCGTCTGAGCGTGCCCAGCCCCAAGGCTGCGATCACAGCCATCAAGCCCAGCAGGGGAAAGAAGTTACCCTCGGTCGGTGCATCGTAGAACAGCATACCGAGCAGTCCACCGGCCAGACCTGCTGCGGGAATGCGCAGCGCCTGATCGGACAGTTGACGGCGGTGGTGCCACATCGTCCAGATCACCAGCGGCCAGGCCGGCCAGAAAAACCAGCTGAAGGTCTGCAACCCTTGCAGTGCCTTTGAAAACAGGGGGGCAGGGCTGCGATAGGCTTCGAATGTCTGCAGGTTCCAGTTCCACCAGGCCGACAGATAGGCTGGCCCTTCGGGTGTCAGATGGTAGACAGACAATGCCCACACCGCCAGAACCCCGCCACCGCCGATGAAAGCCCGCAGAATGCGGTTGCCCAGCCCAAAACGTGACATGGGGTCAGACAGGGCTGCAATCAGCATGGCCCCGAAAATGAAAACACCGTGGGACCAACCGCGCGCCAACACCACGAGCGCGATGCCAGCACCGAAGGCCCAGCCGGCGGTGATCGGGCGGTTGATGGCGCGCACGGCCGCCAGCGCCATGACCGAAATGCCGAACAGCTCCGGCAACTCCGCAGCCATCTGGTGGCTTTTGATCATCAGCCCCAGACTGGCCAGCAGGCAGAGCACGGCGCAGTCGGCAATGGAGCGGGAGTAGTCGCTGCGGGAGGTAGTCAGCCCCAGCGGGTTGACCGGTTGCATGTCCGGTCGTTTGGCAATGCGTTGTGCGGTAGACCACACTGTCCAGCAGATGGCCATCAGCCAGACCAGACAGGACAGGCGCATGACGTCGTCCAGCCAGGCCGCTTTGCCGCCCACCATCAGCCACAGCTTGCCCATCAGGGCTGCGCCCCACAGCAACAGCGGCCCTTCTTCTGCCCACATGACACCATAGACATTGGGCACGAGCCAGTCGGCCAGACCACCGTGCGCCATGGTGGCTGCCGCACCGAAGGCGATGGCATCCGTCGGGCGCCATGGGTCTCGCATCAGCAAACCGGGCAGGGCATAGAGCAGAACGAGAGCCCACAGCATGCGCGGGGGCAAGCGCTGCAGCAAAGTGTTTGAGAGCATTGTGGGTTGGCCGGCAAAACCGGCCAGATCATGTCAGGAGGTATTAGAACAAAAAGGAAGGGCTGCAGAAAACAAAAAAGCAGTACACAAAGGGTGTGCACTGCTTTTTTGCAACAGAGCTGGCTGAATCTGCAGGCTTGAATCAGGTTGTGACTTCAGCAGTCGGAGCTGCGGAAGCAAGCCGAAACCCACCTGATACTGCTTCACCCCGCTTTAAACCGTCAGCACCCGACTGAACACGCATGTGCCAGTCGGACACCCCGGGCTGACCGATCAGCTGCCAGACTTGGTGAAACGACCAAATTTCTGACGGAACTTTTCAACGCGACCTGCTGTGTCCAGAATCTTGTTTTGGGCGCCGGTGTAGAAGGGGTGTGACTCGGAGGACACGTCAAGCTTCACCAGAGGGTAGGTCTGACCGTTGTATTCGATGGTTTCTTTGGTTTGCACGGTAGAACGCGATACAAACAGGAAGTCGCAGGACATGTCCTTGAACACAACTTCACGGTAGTTGGGGTGAATGCCCTCTTTCATGGGTGACTCCGGGTAAAGGTGGAAGCCAAACTACAGGTGTTCAAACGCTGGTGTGGCCGAATGGTTCAACATCCGGTTGTTGGGTGCGTCAACACAGCCTGCAATTCACTTTCCGGGTAAACGAAAATTCGCCCGCCAGTATAACGGGCTGATATGCTCTTGTCCACATGGGGCCAGAGGGTGGCGGTCAGCCCCCGCGGCGCATCATTTCGAAGAACTCGCCGTTGTTTTTGGTCTGGCGCATCTTGTCGAGCAGGAATTCCAT
>SXZD01000032.1 GCA_005788065.1 Burkholderiales bacterium | reverse complement strand
GTAAATATATGGGTATCGTGTAAAATGCGTGCATGGAGAAAATTGACGCTCGCAAGTTGTCGATGGAAGGCCGTTCGATGCTGAGGCAGATGGTGGTTCGTCTTCGTCAGCAATCGAAGATGCCGGTTAAGGAATTGGCGGCGGTGGCTGGGGTACATTTCCGCACAGTCGAAGCTTGGCTTTCGCGCGCACGGCGCGAAGGCGCGCAGTCGATTGAGGGGGAGAAAAAGCGAGGTCGTCCTGTGGGTGCCTGCCGCAAGCTCACCATGGCTGATGAGATGTGGCTGCGTGACCAGATTGTTGATCAGAGCCCTGATCAACTGAAGCTGCCCTTTGCCCTTTGGACACGGCCTGCAATCAAGGCGCTGATCAAGAAGCGCTTTGGGGTGGAGATGCAAGACCGACTGGTTGGAAAGTATCTCAAGCGTTGGGGTTTTACGCCGCAGCGGCCGATCAAGCGCGCACTCGAACAAGATCCTGTCAAGGTAAAGGCGTGGCTGGAAGAGACCTGGCCGCAAGTGTTGGCGCGTGCCCGTGCTCAGGGCGGGACGATATTCTGGGGTGACGAGACGGCGGTCAAGGAAGACGCGAACTGGGTGCGTGGTTTTGCGCCGCGCGGCAAAACGCCCGTGCTCAAGACGCCCACGCGTTGGGACAAGCTGTCCATGATCTCCGCGATTTCGGCTCGGGGCGAGGTGGCCTTCAAAATCGTTGAGGGCGCCATCAATACGGAACGCTTCATCGAATTCCTCGACGCCTTGTTGCAGGGTGCGACGCGCAAAATCTTTCTGGTTGTCGACAATCTGCGTGTTCATCATGCACGCAAAGTCAAAGACTGGCTTACCGACAAAACCGACAAAATCGAGTTGGTTTTTTTGCCCCCTTATGCACCGGAATCCAACCCGGATGAGTATCTGAACCGCGATTTCAAAACCGCTTTGCGCACCGGCCCGGTCAGCCACGACAAGGCCTCTCTGCTGGAAAAAGCCACTTCATTCATGAAAAAACTCAGCGCGTTACCCGAGCATGTGATCGCGTATTTCAGACATCCGGCTGCAGCTTATGCGGCTCACGGTATTTAAGGGCCGGGTTAATAATGGGGCGTGGCCCAGCAAATGCATCGATCAAAATAATTTCGTTTTTCATGTCCTGCGTAAGCCAGCGATAAGAAATCGCGCTTACAGTGCGTCCTGAAACAAAACACCAACCGGAGATTGTCATGTCGCTTTTTTCATTGAACACATTCAAGCCGCTGCTGCTGGCCACCGTTGCGTCAAGTGCCCTGCTGCTGTCAGCCTGCGGCAAGCCTGCAGAAACACCTGCAGCGCCCGCAGCCGCTGCGCCCGCAGCGGCTCCGGCACCAGCCGCCGCTGCACCCGCTGATGCAGCCGCTACTGCCGCAGCCGGAGAAAAGAAAGAAGCCGAGAAAAAAGAGGCGATTGATCCGCTCGCACACGAAGGCGTGCCCGGCTTGTCAGATCTGTTCAGCAAGAAGAAAGAAGGCGGCGGTCACTGATACGCCGTTTGCCTCAGTGCTCAAGTTCTCGGTGCACTGGTGGAAATGAGATCCTGAAAACACAGCCCGGGAAACCGGGCTGTGTGCTTTTTGGGTTGTCAGCGATGGCAACCGTGGCACCATGCTGATGCGCTGTTTCGCGCACAATCGACAGCCCCAGACCCGAGCCGTCCACCTGCGTGCCCAAGACGCGATAGAAGCGGTCGAACACGCGCTCGCGCTCTGACTCGGCAATGCCCATGCCGCTGTCTTCCACTTCCAGAATGATGCCACCCTGTGAATCCGAGTCCTGCACGCGAACCGTAATGGTTCCGCTCTCGGGGGTGTAACGGATCGCATTGTCCACCAGGTTTTTGAGCATCTCGGTCAGCGACATCTCATGCCCTTTTACGTACACGGCGTGATCGGGTGCCTCGAATCCGAAATCAATGCGCTTGTTCTGTGCTTCACTGAAAAAATCCTGCACCACGCCGCGTGCGATGTCCACGAGATCAATCGCAATGTGTTGAGTCAACGCCGGTGACTCGGCGCGTGCCATGGCCAGCATCTGGTTGACCAGTCGCGTGGCACGCTCGGTGCCCAGCTTGAGGTTTTCAAGCATGGTGATCTGTTCGTGGGGGCTGCGTGCATCACGCATGAGCAACTCTGCCTGCATGCGCATGCCGGCCAGCGGTGTTTTGAGTTGGTGTGCGGCATCGGCGATAAAACGTTTTTGTGTGGAGATCGTGCCTTCCAGTTTTTGTAATTGGTCGTTCAGCGCGCTGATCAGTGGAATCAATTCTTCCGGTGTATCCCGAGTTTCAAGCGCACTCAGATCATCCGGTTTCCGGCTGCGTATGGTCTGTTGGAGACTGTTCAAAGGTGCGATACCGCGCGACAGGCCAAACCACACCAGCAACACAGCAATCGGGAAGATCAGAAATTGCGGGATGATCACACCCTTCACGATTTCGTTACCCAGTTGACGGCGTTTCTGCAGCGTCTCTGCCACTTGCACAACGGCGTATTCACGCCCGCGCATTTCGCCTACATCGACCCACACATACGCGATGCGCATATTCTGTCCGGCAATCGTTTCTGAGCGAAAGCGAACGACTCCCGGAATGATCTCTTCATTGGTCGGCAAACCGATACCGGCTCCGTCCCCGGCAATTACGCTACCGTATTGCGTCAGCACTTCATAGACGGTTGTCCCGCTGTCATCAATACGCAGCAGTTCGCGAGGTGATACCGGCAGTTCCAGTCGCACCTGGCCTCCCCGGTATTTCAATTGTTGAGCCAGCAGGGTCACGCTGTCATCAAGGGCGCGGTCGAAGGGTACATTGGCAATCTGCACAGCCACCAGATAGGTCAGGCCCATCGACAGGGGCCACAGCAACAGCAGGGGCGCCATCATCCAGTCCAGAATTTCGCCGAACAGCGAGCGTTGAACCGGCTTGCCCGAGTTCAGCGGATTTCTGCGAAAACTGAAAAAGCGCGTGATGACGTTCACTGATATCAAGCCGGCTTGCTGTCTGCATCGTCCCGGAATTTCTCCAGACAATAGCCCAATCCGCGCACCGTGTTGATGCGGATACCGCCTACTTCGATTTTTTTGCGCAGGCGGTGGATATACACTTCGATGGCATTGTTACTGACTTCTTCGCCCCATTCGCACAGATGGTCCATCAACTGTTCCTTGCTGACCAGACGTCCGACGCGTTGCAGCAGCACTTCGAGCAACCCGACTTCCCGCGCGGACAGTTCGATGGGCTCATCATGGATGAGTGCGGTTCGACCGACCTGATCAAAACTCAGCGGACCATGTTTCCACAGGGTGGATCCACCACCGACGCCACGCCTGGTCAGAGCCCGCACGCGCGCCTCGAGTTCGGCCAGTTCAAACGGTTTGGCCATGTAGTCATCGGCACCGAGATCCAGTCCTTTGACTTTCTGTTCGGTGCTGTCGGCCGCTGTGAGGATGAGAACCGGCAAACGGGCATTGCGGGCGCGCAGCTTGCGCAGCACCTCATGCCCTGTCAGCTTGGGAAGCCCCAGATCCAGGATGAGCAAGTCATAGGTTTGCGCAGCCACTGCTGCATCTGCAGCGGCACCATCAAATACGCAGTCGACTGCATAGCCGGCCTGGCGCAGTGAACTGGCCAGACCTTCCGATAAAATTTTGTCATCCTCAGCCAGCAGGATACGCATGGAATCTCCTCCGCGCGACGGGCATGGTCTGCCCTGTTATTCAAATGATCTCTGTGTTCCTGTTCTTGTGTACGTCGGTATGCTCCGCTTTTGCTGACAAAGCGTCACTTGCAGATCGGCATCAGGCACTGCTGCGTTTGGCTCATGGTCGGATCGATGCTTTTTGCGCGGCCGCTATTTGTTCGCGCGTCTGCGAAGCGACCTGTTCCGCCTTTTCTGCAAAATCGCTGTCACTACCGGCATAAAGTATGGCACGGGAACTGTTGATGAGCAGCCCCCAACCGCTGGAATCGCGACCGGATTTTACAGTTGCATCAATATCGCCACCCTGTGCGCCGATACCGGGTACCAACAGGGGCATGTCGCCGGTCAACTGGCGAACGGTGGCGATTTCATCGGGGAAGGTGGCACCCACCACCAGTCCGGTCTGTCCGTGAGGGTTCCAGCGACCATGGGCCAGACGCGCAACGCGTTCATAGAGCTTTTCACCGGAACTGATGTCGAGGAATTGCAGGTCGCTGCCGCCGGGGTTGGAGGTGCGGCACAACAGGAACAGCCCGCGATCCGGAAAATCAAAATAAGGCTCGATCGAGTCTGTTCCCATGTAGGGGTTGATGGTGAGCGCATCGGCATCGTAGCGTTCGAAAGCTTCGCTGGCATATTGGCGTGCGGTCGGCCCGATGTCACCCCGCTTGGCATCGAGTACCACCACGGCGTGCGGGGCCGCATCGCGAATGTGCCGGATGATGTTCTCCAGCGCGCCTTCTGCACCGATGGCGGCAAAATAGGCGATCTGTGGTTTGAATGCGCAGGCGTGTGCGGCGGTGGCGTCCACCATGGCTTTACAGAACGCTTCCACGCCGGCGGCATCGCGGGTGAAAGGCGACGGCATTCGTTTCAGATCCGGGTCGAGACCCACGCAGAGCATGGATCCGGTGGTTTGCCAGGCGTTTTTGAGCTGTTCGGTGAAGCGGGGCATGATGGAGTGCGCATTGCTGTGAATCGTAGCATTGTAACGTGGGCGATTGGCCCGGATGGTTTCAGCCAGCATGGATCATCGCAGTGCATCCTGGGTGTCCTTCGCTGCTTGCGCATCCAGGGCGTCCGTCGTTGCTCCGGCGGTTCTCCCGCAAAAATTGCGCTCCTCAACGCAGGGAGACACTAAACCATTCCCTCTTGGCGCGCCCATCCCTGATTTGGGCGCCCTGCGGCGTTGTAAATCCTCGCCATAGCTTCGGCTATGTCTGCGGTTTACGCCTTGCAGGCCATCCCAACTCAGGGCGTGCGCACTCAAGGGGAACGGT
>SXZD01000298.1 GCA_005788065.1 Burkholderiales bacterium | reverse complement strand
GCCTGAATCTTCGTTGCTGCATCTGTCACGTTGACATCGGTCTTGGCCAGCGAATCACTCACCACTTTGATGTCGGCAGTCAAGTTCTCAAATTGAGCCTGCAGCGCATCGTTAAACTCCACCCGCGCCGCCTCAATCAAACCCTGAACCGTCGCCAGAGAAACCGAATCTGCCGCCTGCTTTTCAACCGCAGCAATCGCCGCATTCAACTGAGAAATCTGTGCAGCTGTACCGGAGGACAATGTTGCAAATGCGAGTGACAGCCCCTGCGTCTGGGACACAACAGACCCGACAGCAGCATCGACTGCAGTCTTGGCCACGTCAATGTTGACCTGCAGCGAGCTGAGGTATTGATTGATCGCAGCACGCGACGTCGCCTCAAGCGCGTCTTCAAACTTTGCACCACTGGGCAGCGCCTTCAATGCATCTGCAAGCGCTGAAGCGGGGTCGTTAGCCGCAACATCGGACTCAGACTTGCCAGCTGCAACTGCAACTTTTTTTGCCTCTTCCAGAATGTTGGCCACGGTAACCGATGCCGCAAAAACCGTTTTTGCCGTTGCAAGCTGATTCGCATCAGTCAGAGCGGTAACGTAATTCAGCGTGGACAGGTCTGTCGCAGCAGGAATGCCCAGCATCGCCTTCAGTGCTGCCTCGTCAACACCCTTGGCAATCAATGTGGTCAGCGGAGAGACGATCTGTACGCTCTTTGACTCACCGTTGTCTTTTGCCGTCAAAACGACAGCAAACGGACGACCTGTCGTTGTATCAATCTCATCGTTGTCGTACTTCAGGATGAACTGACCTGTGGTGGTCGGTCTATAGACAACCACCAGTTGCCCGTTATCGTCGGTTACACCTGCAAACAGGATCTCATTTGCATCCTGAACGCCATCACCGTCGGCATCATAAAAAATCTGAACGTTCTTGACGGGACCATCCAGCACAGTAACCGTCTTGCGCACCTGCCCCGGTTGCAAAGGCTGGTCGGCTGGATTAATGACGGGCGCCGCACCACCACCGCCGCCACCGCCTGCCGCAGCAGCGACGCCAACCGCAGCGGCCACACCCGCAATCGGGTTCACCGCCGCCAGCGCAGCTACCAACCCCTCAGCCGGCGCAGCAGCACCAATGGCCGCCGCTTCTGCGGCGCCTGCAGCACCGGCACCACCCGCTGCGCTTGCGTTACCCGCAGCCGCTTTATCAGCCGTTGCTGTGCCACCTTCCGCACCAGAAGACACATCTAAAACATCCGCCGGCAATTCTTCCGCAGCCAGTTCTGCAATGCGCTTTTTGCGGAATTCCAATTCCGTCATGCGCGCTGACTTTTCAAGCGCCTGCCATTCGGCTTGCAGTTGAGCCTGTAGCAACGCATCAATCTGTTGCGGATTTTGTGCAGAGGCGCGAGCTGCTTTGATCAGCTTGGCCTTGTTGGCGGATGAAATGGAAGATGCTGCAGGGCGTGCGGAGTTAGCCATGGTGAGGGTGTGCCTTTGAATGTTTTAAGGGTCGGGTTTAACCCGATTTAACATTTCGAAGAATACACCCCAAAACAGGGGAGAACTGCAGTCACAATGCGTACAAACGCAGTGCGTAAATTACTGTTTTTAGAGGGGGTATTTAGTAGAGTTTTTCCACTAAATTCAAAAATAGCCCATGAAAATCATTGGCCTAGCAAATCAATCTATCTGGCAGGACGCAGTCACGCGGACGCCGCAAATGTTGAACTTTTTGATTGCCCCCCACCCCACCGTCCGCTCCGGCGAGGTCATCATCGCTCAGTCATCGATTCCGACAAGGTCTTCTTCAAAGGCTTGAGCAGATAGTTCATCACGGTGTTGGTGCCGGTACGAACCTCGATGGTGGCAGTCATGCCGGGAATGATCTCCAGTTGCTCATCGGGCCGCTTCTGAAACACACGCCCTTTTGTTCTGACATGCACCCTGTAGAAGGTAGGCTCCTGACCAGGCTGTGCCCGTTGCTCGTCCTGCAATGTGTCGGCGGAGATATAGACCACCTCCCCATTCAAAGCGCCGTACTTTGAATAATCATACGCATCGATCTTGATACTGGCTGGTGCGCCGGCGCGAACAAACGCAATGTCAGCCGGTTTGATCTTCGCCTCAACAATCAGTGAGTCTTCCGCGGGCACAATTTGCATCATCTCCTCACCGGGACGCAGCACGCCGCCCAAAGTTGTAACGCGGACGTTTTTCACAACGCCATTGACCGGGGCAAGCAGTTCGGTATTTTTGAGCGTGTCGCTGCGCTGCGTGGCAATCTGTGAAGCAGAAGCCAACTCCTCCTCGGCTTTGGCGAGCTCCTGCTGACTTTCCTGAAAATATTTGTTGCTACGGTTGGCGATATTCGCTTCCAGTTCCATCACCGAACGACGCAGTTTGAGCACTTCGCCAATGGGAACATCGCCACGTTCCAACAGCTTTTCATTGATGAGCAACTCCTCGCGCGCCACTGAGAGCAATCCACGCATGCCTTTCAATTCTTCATTGAGTGCAGCAATTCTTCTCTGGTACAAAGCCACCTGCGCTGCGCAAATGGCAGGATGCGACACCAGCAGGTTGCGCGGCATAACCAACTCAGTACCCAACACCTCGGCCCGCAGGCGTGCGATGGACGCACCGAGACTGGCGCGCTTGCTCTCCACTTCCTGCAACGAAGCCTGCGACTTGGTGGTATCCAGGCGCGCAAGCACTTGCCCTTTGCTCACCTCATCGCCCTCTTTGACCAGCAATGCAGCCACCACGCCGCCCTCAACCGACTGTATGACCTGCGTTTTACTGCTGGCAATCACGGAGGCGGTTCCGCGCGTCACTTGATCAATCTCGGCCCACGACGCCCAACCCGCAAAACTGGCCATGCACAGCAGGCTCACCCACAGAGCTGCTCGCGAACGCCCAAGGTTCTCCGACGACATGCCCGCTTTGATCAGGTCTTCACGACGGCTGACCGCATGATCGACCAGCCCCCGCCTGCCCTGTGCATCTGCCTGCGCATCTGCGGTATCGGCCTGCTTCATCTTGAATTTTGAGACTGACATGATCAGGCCACCTTTCCTTCCCGCATGGTCTGCAGAATCTTTTCTTTCGGGCCGTCTGCAATGACGCAGCCACGATCAACGACGATGATGCGATCCACCAAAGCCAACAGGGCTGGCTTGTGCGTCACCATCACCACGGTCTGTTCTGCCTTGAAGAAAGTCTTCAAACGATTGATCAAGCGCAGCTCATTCTGCGGATCCAGCGAAGCGGTCGGCTCATCCATCAGCAGCACGGGTGCCTGTGTCGACAGTGTGCGAGTCAAGCCCACCAGTTGCCGCTGCCCTCCAGACAGGCCGCGTCCGCCCTCGGAAATCTCGAGCGCAACACCCCGTGGGTGTGATTGCACCAACCCGGTCAGACCGGTGACCTCGCACATCTCCATGACATCGGAATCACTCATGTGCTCCATGCCCATGACCAGGTTGTCACGCAAGGACCCATTGAACAGGCGCACATCCTGCGGAAGATAGGCAATGGTGTCGCGAACCTGCGCGGGCTCCATCAAATGTAAATCAACACCGGACAGAAACACGCGCCCCTGGGCTGGTTTGTAGAGACCGGACAGCAGCTTGAGCAACGTAGATTTGCCAGAACCGGAAGGTCCGATAATCCCTACTTTCTCGCCCGGTGCGATTTCCACTGCAGGCACGTCCATGGCAGTCACACCGTTCTGGTCATAGGTGTGCTTGACTGATTCCAGACGCAGCGCAGGCTTCACGTTATCCAGTCGCACGGCGATCAAACTGCTTTCCCCGTCATTGGGACGTGACATCAGGTCGTCCAGTCCGCGCAGGGCGGCTTTTGCGTGATGCCAGCTCACTGCAAGACCCGTGAGTTGCGACATGGGGCTCAAAACACGACCCACCAGAATCGAGCAGGCCACAATGGCACCCTGCGTCATATTGCCGCCAGCGACTTGATACACACCCGCCACCACAGTGCCCGCGTATGCCAACTGCTGAAGGGCATTGCCCAAGGTCGATGCAAGATTGGAATAATGGCGGGTACGCAGTCCAACCTCTCCCACCAGTGCAGACAGTTCTGCCCAACGCTTCGCAAACCCGTCACGTCCGCCCGCTGCCTTGATGGACTCGGCACCGTCGATCGCCTCGATCAACATCCCGGTCTTGATCGACGATTCGCGCGAATGCAGTTCCGTCAATTCACCCAGCGGTTTCTGTACCCACCACGCCACCAGCAGCACGAGGGGCAACATCAACATGGGAACCACCACCACCCAACCACCCAACAGGGCAATCACGCCAAGAAACAACAATGCAAACGGCGCATCAGCCAACACAAACAGTGTGGTGGACGTCAGGAAACTTTTGACGACGTCGAAATCCTTGACCTGCGATGCAAAGGTGCCGACCGTGCGCGGACGGGCGTCCATGCGGATATCCATCGCCTTCTCAAAGAATATCTGCGAAAGCTCGAGTTCCATGCGCTTGCCTGCCGCATCCGTCACGCGCGCACGCACGGTACGCAGCAACGCTTCAAAACCGATTGCAACAGCAAGACCCGCAAACAAGACCCACAGGGTGCTGGTGGCATGATTGGGCAGCACGCGATCAAACACCTGCATGGAAAACAGCGATGTCAGCAACGCCATCACGTTGATGAGAACCGAGGCGACTGCAGCCTCGCCAAACAATCCCTTGAACCGCGCAAACGCCCGGAGGAAGGCAGCCCTGGCCAGTTGTGTGTTGTTGTCAGACGCATTCATTGGGCGGTCTCCACTTTACGGTAAGCCCCCGGGAGCTGACCAGACAATAAACTGAGTTGCAGTTGGGCGTTGAGAACTGCATAACGTGTGTCAATCAGGGTGTTCAGCGCAGCCACGTACTCGCGCTGGGCATTGAGCACATCCAGCCACGGTCTTCGTCCCGCCTCAAACTGACGCAGATAGGACTCGACCACCTCGCGGTTGTTCTCACCCAGTGAGGCCAGCGACTGCAATTGACGCGTACTGATTTGCAGATCGGTTACCAGGTTGCGTGCCCGAATCTCCAGGTCGAGTCGAGAACGCTCGATATCGCGCTGCGCTGCGTAACTGCGCTCAACCGCTGCAGAATAATTGGATAGCCCTGACAGACCCGCGCCAGACTGGTATTCGAGTGCCAGCAGCACCCGCGTATCAGAAAACGTAGTGGGCAAATTGTTGGCGACACGCTCCGCACGCAACTGCACTTGCGGATACAGTTGTCCGCGTGCGACTTCCGAATCAGCCTTGCCGGCTTTTGATTCGGCTTGCAACCGGGCAACAATCGGCGAATTGTTCTGCACCGCCTCCACGGCCTCCAGTTCACGGTCAGGGTGTACTGGCGCCTGCTGCAAAGGCTGAAGGGCCCTGAACTCGCGCGACATCAGAGAACGCAGGGTGTAATTGGATTTAAGCAGCGCGCCCTCTGCGGCGATGCGATCAGACACCGTCTGGTCGTAGCGGTTATTGGCCAACGACAGATCCGACTGGGAGGCAACCTTCACTTCGGTACGGTAATCCCCCCACAGGATGAGGTGATTCAGAAGTAGAATTTTCAACCATCAGGATGAGGGTTCTATGAAGAAGTCAAAGTTCAGCGACAGCCAGATCATGGCGATTTTGAAACAGGCCGAAAGCGGTGTTGCAGTTCCGG
>SXZD01000297.1 GCA_005788065.1 Burkholderiales bacterium | reverse complement strand
GACGGTCTGGTACACATCTCCGCCCTGTCGGATAAGTTTTGCAAAGACCCGCATGAGGTGGTCAAGACCGGTCAGGTCGTAAAAGTCAAAGTGCTGGAAGTGGATATTCCCCGCAAACGCATTGCCTTGACCATGCGCATGTCGGATGCGCCGGGCGCACGCGTTGGTGGCGGACGTGAGGGCGCCGGTGCAGGCGGTGGAGGACAAGGCGCTCCGGGGCGTGGTGGTGCCAGCCAGCGCGATATCAACCGCTACTCCGGTAGTGGTGGCGGCGCAGGTGCTTCGCGTCAGAATGGAGGTCGCTCAGCGCCAGAGCCCGTGAATGCATTTGCTGCGGCTTTTGCGAAAGCCAAGCAAAAGTAATTTCTTCGGTCTGACATGGCCCTGTGGATTTTCTACAGGGCTTCATTGATTTGCAGCGACGAGCTAACTTCACGCCACATCTTCCGTTCTGCACGGCCAGATACTCACTGAACTTTCCGGGTTAATCCGTCACCCAGCATCACGGTGTTCGCCGTGATGATGGTTATCTCCTTGATACATACCTCGCGTGCGCTTCATCGTCTGTGGTCAAGCGTAGCTGAACCGCAGTCCACCGCCCATTTTTATTGGGTCTCTTGAAGTTAACTGCACGGAGTCATCATGTTGTCTGCAACGGCATCCACGCCGCATCACACCATTGAAATACAGCCCCCTATTCCTCAAAGCCCTGCTGTTGAAGGTCCCTCCACCCTGGCGATTGAGATGTTGCCAATCGGCGGTACAGCTCGACAAGCCGAAAGGCCTCTGCGGACAACTGCACAGGCCCATCGCCGTGCGTGGGGCGGCTATGGTCCGGACTGGTACGACTATCTATGCGAGCAATGTCAACAATGTCTCTTGGGATCAGTAGCCCTGGCGGCGTCTGCTACGCTCATCACGTTGGCATCGCTGGGCGTCTCGGGTAAAGGTCCAATGTACATTAATCGTGATTGTTCCCTGTCTGACGCAAATGAAAGTTTGCTCCCCCCCCCGGCGCAGATTTCGGGTTTGAATACCACTGCAGAAGGAAATTCGATCGCATCGATCAAGCATTGCGCAAATAGCCCCGGCATGATTGTAGCGGTCGCGCTCACCCTCACAGGGGCTGCCGTCCTACTCTTGGCGGGTGCAGTGATCATATGCGGAAGTACAGACGAGTTTGTGACGGGCTTGAAGCAAAAAGCAAGCGGACAACCGTTCCCTGATCTTCCAGAGCCCGACGACGTAAGACGCTGGAGAGAAACGGATACCCCTTGGGTGACGGACGAGCAATACAATGGCGCGATATCCCAAAACAACGGTAGTGTTTGAAATTCGTCACTTGCTCGTCCGGCTTTCGCACTTTAAGGCGAAGATCCAGACAGCCATGACTCAAGGTAGAACAAGACAACAAACGGGGGGTTGAAGGTATCGCCCCCCTTCTGGATGCTTCAAGACTTCCCCTTGTGCATCAGCTTGCTTTGGCATGCTTCGCCAGAAATGCTTTCGTACGCTGGCGTTCTATCAACTGCGTGCCCAAGTCGATGAGCGCAATTGATGGAGCTGCTAAGGGATGTAGCGCAGAAAGCGCCTGAAACGCACGGTAGACAGCCTTCCACCTCAGTGTTTTTTCTGGAGATCCGTTGTGCTTCCCTACGTAGATATCGGCCATGCGCTTAGGCCCGTCAATGTAGATATAACGAACAGTCATTGTTGCAGCGTTTTTTATTATTTGTTTGATCATTGGCGCATTTTCCAGATTGACAGCGCCAACTGCCACACCAGCACCGACAACCCTGTCCAACGCAAAGTCGCCTGCGCTCTTCAGAAGTGCCTTTGCAAATCCCAACACATTCTTTTTGGCGGTCGACAAACGATCTTTCGATGTTGCCTGTTCAGCCTTGCCGGAAGAGGTCTGCGCATTGGCCGTCAGATGCGCAGATGCTTCGTCCATATTTTTGCGAAAACCGTAGCTACGAAAGTTTGCAACAGATTCAATTCCCATGATGACCTCCAGTAAAAGTTTTCAACACGCGTATGCGTACCTGTAGTTGAGAAGTCAAAGCGGCCTGCGTAGACCACTTGCACAGATCAATTACATGGGCTGAGTGTTGAAAGAAGGCGGTTTGGTTCCAGAGGCGTACAGAACGGATCTGTTTTGCTGAAGGAAATATTCGGGAATATCCTGAGTCGGATCATTCTTGCTCAATGTAGACTGAGCTTTCACAGAACAGATGGATGTACGACGGCGCGGTTTGATTTTCAAAGTGCTGCTTGAAGGTCTAAAACGCCCCCACCAAGCGGCGTGGTTCATCCTGATACTCCTGCGTCTGCATCTCTACAATGCGGCTGACGGTGCGGAAAAATTCATGCGCCATGGCCCCCTCGGTATACAGCGCCTCCGGTTCTACCTCTGCCGACATGATGAGCTTGGTTTTGTGGTCGTAGAAGACGTCGATCAACCAGGTGAAGCGGCGCGCCTCAGAGGCCATGCCGGCACCCATGCGCGGAATATTGGACAAAATGACGGTGTGGAAGCGTGTGGCAATTTCCAGATAATCGTTCTGCGAACGGGGTCCGCCACACAGTGTCTGAAAATCAAACCAGATCACACCACCGGCACGGCGCAGTGCGCGAATCTGCCGTGCCTCGATTTCAATGACCGGATCTTCTTCAAGGGCTTCTGCAATACCCTTGAAAGATTTCAACAGAGAGACATCCGTTTGCTGCGGAACAATCGGGCAGTGATAGGTATTGACGTTCTGCAGTGACCTGCGACGATAATCGGTACCCGCGTCCACATTCAGAACATCAAGGTTCTCTTTGATGAGTTCGATGGCAGGCAACATGCGGTCGCGGTGCAAGCCATTGGGATAGAGCATGTCGGGCATGTAGTTCGATGTCATCACGAAGGTGACGCCACGTTCAAACAAGCTATTGAGTAATCGATAGAGGATCATCGCATCTGCGATGTCGGAGACATGAAACTCGTCAAAGCAGATCAATCGATAGCGTTTGGAGAGCCGATTCGCAACCTCATCGAGCGGGTCAACCACACCCTTGAGCGTGTCAAGTTCTGCATGCACACCCCGCATGAACTCGTGGAAGTGCAAGCGCGTTTTTCGATTCAGCGTGCAAGCGGAGTAAAAGCAATCCATCAAAAAACTTTTTCCGCGCCCTACACCACCCCACAGGTATACGCCCTTTGGAACATCAGGATGCAGAAAAAACTTTTTGAAAACGTTGCTGCGTTTTTCCTTGAAGTCAACAAAGCCCTCGTGTAGCTCCTGCAGGCGCTCGATGGCCTGCCGCTGCGCGGCATCAGCCGTGAAGCCTCGCAGCCTCAGTGTTTCTTCGTAGAATTTGATTACGCTCACGATAACCGAATCCGATACAGGCGCTGGTCTGACCAGCGCCTGCAAACCGTCGCTGGCGTTACATGTTCAACTGACGCTTGTCGCAAGCCAGAGCGGCTTCTTTCACCACCTCAGACAAACTGGGGTGTGCGTGACAGATGCGCCCGATGTCTTCCGACGAGGCCTTGAACTCCATCGCCATCACAGCCTCCGCAATCAAATCGGATGCGTGGCTATTGATGATATGGACACCCAGCACTTCGTCAGTCTTGGCATCGGCCAACACTTTCACAAAGCCTTGTGAATCGCCCTGACCCAGCGCACGGCCATTGGCCATGAAAGGGAACTGACCGGCTTTGTAAGCGCGTCCAGCCGCTTTGAGGTCCTGTTCGGTCTTGCCCACCCATGCGACTTCGGGCGAGGTGTAGATGACCCATGGAATGGCATCGTAATTGCAGTGGCCTTTTTGCCCTGCAATGATCTCTGCAACCATGACGCCCTCTTCCTCCGCCTTGTGTGCGAGCATGGCGCCACGAACCACGTCACCGATGGCGTAGATGCCTGAAACCAGCGTCTGGCAATGGGCATCGACATCAATCATGCCGCGCTCATTGGTCTTCAGGCCCACGGTGTCAAGGTTAAGTCCATCGGTGTAAGGAACACGACCCACCGAGACAATGAGTTTGTCGCAGTCCAATACCTGCGCCTTGCCCTCTGCGTCGGTATAGTTGACGGTGACACCTTTCTTGCCGGCTTTAACTTCGCCGATCTTCACCCCCAGATTGATGGACAGCCCCTGACCCTTGAAGATCTTGAGCATCTCCTTGCTGACAGACTCGTCGCAGGCTGCAAGGAAATTGGGGAGCGCTTCCAGCACGGTGACTTCGGCACCGAGACGGCGCCATACCGAGCCCAGTTCCAGACCGATCACCCCCGCACCAATGACACCCAGACGCTTGGGCGTATCGCCAAACTTCAGCGCACCTTCATTGTCACAGATGGTGGTGTTATCCACCGGAATGCCGGGCAGATGCCGCGCCTTGGAGCCGGACGCAATAATGACGTTCTTGGCCACTGCGCTGGTGACGCTGCCGTCGGCCGCCTTCACGTCGACCTTGAAGCCGCCGCCCTCTACCTTGCCTGCCAAACTGGCATAACCCTTGAGCAGCGTTACCTTGTTCTTCTTGAACAGGTACTGGATACCGCCGGTCATCTTGCCGACAATGCCGTCTTTGCGGGCAATCATCTTGCCCACATCGATGCTGGCACCCTTTACCGTGATGCCATGATCGGCTGCGTGGTGCGCAATCTTCTCGAACTCCTCGGACGACGCCAGCAGGGCCTTGGAAGGAATGCAACCGACGTTCAGGCAGGTGCCACCCAGACGCGGTTCGCCCTTGGGGTCGTCGTAGGCATTACCCTCGACGCAGGCAACGCTCATGCCCAACTGTCCTGCCCGTATGGCGGCAATATAGCCGCCAGGGCCGGCACCAATGACCAGCACATCAAAATTCTGACTCATGATGATGTGCCCCTCAGATATTCAGCAGCAGACGCGCCGGGTCTTCCAGCGCTTCTTTCATGGCCACCAGGCCCAGCACCGCTTCGCGACCGTCAATGATACGGTGGTCGTAAGACATGGCCAGGTAGTTCATCGGACGAATGACGATCTGTCCGTTCTCTACCACCGCACGGTCCTTCGTGGCGTGCACGCCCAGAATGGCGGACTGCGGCGGGTTGATGATGGGAGTCGACAGCATGGAACCAAACACGCCACCGTTGGAGATGGAGAAGGTACCGCCTGTCAGTTCCTCGATGGAGAGCTTGCCGTCCTTGGCCTTGTTGCCGAACTCTGCAATTTTGGCTTCGATGTCGGAAAGGCTGAGCTGGTCAGCGTTACGCAGCACGGGAACCACCAGGCCCCGTGGCGAGCCCACCGCAACACCGATGTCGAAGTAACCGTGGTACACGATGTCGTTGCCGTCCACCGATGCGTTCAGGATGGGATACTTTTTCAGGGCATGCACCGCAGCCTTAACGAAGAACGACATGAAGCCAAGTTTCACGCCGTGTTCTTTTTCGAAGCGGTCTTTGTACTTGTTGCGCAGCTCCATGACCGGTGCCATGTTGACCTCGTTGAAGGTCGTCAAAATGGCGTTGGTGGACTGCGATTGCACCAGACGTTCTGCAACACGTGCACGCAGACGGCTCATGGGAACGCGTTGTTCGGGGCGACCGTCGATGAGGGCTCCGAAATCGATCGGTGCTTTCACGTCAGGCAGTGCAGGGGCTGCTGCAGCCGCAGGCTTCGCAGCGGGTGCCGGTGCGGCGGCTGGCTTTGCGCCACCGGCAACAGCGGCAATCACGTCGCCCTTGGTTACGCGTCCATCCTTTCCGGTTCCGGCAATTTGTCCTGCGCTCAGGTTGTTTTCTGCCAGCATTTTGGCTGCTGCCGGCATGGCAACACCTGCGGCTGATGTAGATGCAGGCGCGGCTGCAACGGGAGCAGGTGCGGCTGCCGCCGGAGCGGGCGCAGCGGCTGCAGGTGCCGGAGCTCCCGCTGTTGCAGCGGTATCGATCTTGGCAATCAACTGCCCTGACACGACGGTGCCGCCATCGCCGACTACCAGCTCGGTAATGACACCAGCTTGCGGGGCAGGCACTTCGAGCACCACCTTATCGGTTTCGATATCGACGAGGTTTTCGTCGCGCTTGACTGCTTCACCCACTTTTTTGTGCCATGACAGGAGAGTCGCTTCTGCGACGGACTCGGACAACTGGGGCACAACAACTTCAATGATTGACATTTTGATCTATCCTTTTATTCAGCACGTTTCTTCTTATTTCGTCACCACAAAGCCCTTGAGCTTCGCGAAGGCTGCATCGATGAGCGCCTTTTGCTGTTCAACGTGTTTCGCGTGGTAACCGACTGCCGGTGAGGCAGAGGCCGGACGGCCCGCGTATGCAAGCTTTTGGCCGTCTGTCATGTTTTCCAGAATGTTGTGCTGAATCTGGAACCAGGCGCCCTGGTTTTGCGGTTCGTCCTGACACCACACGACTTCCGTTGCGTTGGGATACTTCTTGAACTCGTTGGCCAGCGCCTTGTGCGGGAACGGATACAGTTGTTCCAGACGCAGGATGACCACGTCTTTGTGCGCACGATCGCGACGTGCATTGGCCAGGTCGTAATACACCTTGCCGGAGCACACCACGATACGCTTGACCTTATTGGCCTCGACCTCTTCCGTCTCGGGAATGACCGTCTGGAAAGAGCCGCGATAGAACTCTGTCAATGGGCTGGTTGCGTCTTTCAGGCGCAGCAGCGACTTGGGCGTCATGATGACCAGCGGCTTGCGGAACAGGCGGATGACCTGACGACGCAGAAGATGGAAAATCTGGGACGCTGTGGTGGGTTGGCACACTTGGATGTTGTTGTCCGCGCACAGTTGCAGGAAGCGCTCAAGACGTGCGGACGAGTGCTCAGGGCCCTGACCTT